>JAFUCQ010000053.1 GCA_017459605.1 Atopobiaceae bacterium | reverse complement strand
ATGAGACTGTTCACAGTGCTTGACGTTGGGAAAACGTCGTTGGGGCTGGGGCGTCGGAGCGGAAGGACCCAACCCATCTAGGCCAGGTGGGTTGGGTTATTTTTGCCTCTTGACAACATCATCGGTCATATGAGCCAGACAATGCCATCCTCACGGCTTGACTCACGGCAGGGCCGTCGGGGCTGTGATACGCGTAGGTAAAGTCACTAAACTGCAGGGCAACTCCGTCTGCAAGCGGCGTGGTAGAAGTAACTTGGTGGATGGGGCGGTTCAAAGCACCCTTGAGTCCGGTAAAAATCACTCGCTTGTTCGTAATTACAAGGGTTCCCGGGAAGTAGTCAGTCTCTGTTCCGTTTGCCATCGGCTGACGAGAACGGGTGATGTCGGCGTATGAAGCCTGCCCTGAATAGAGCACCTGCTCATCTGGCTGGAGTGGAATGGTTGCCGGAGGCGTGTTGTTTGGATTGGGCGGATAGCTCCGTGTTGTGGTATAGGTTGGCGCTGTGTAGGGAACGGGTGTGGCGGGCTCAGTCAAAAAATGCGCAAGCCCGTAGATGCGATAAACCCGCTCTCCATTCAAGGCGATAAAGAGCAGTCGTATCAGGTCTATAAACCAACCGATACCAAACAAACCGGCGGTAAAGACGTATACGATGCCCCAACCAATCTGCCCATGGCGAAATCGGTGTGCACCAACAATGCCAAACACAAAGCAAAGCAAAACATCAAGCCACGCTGAGCCCATCTCTAACCTTTCTTTGAACAACTACTGAAAGGAATCATACCCAGCCTAGCGTCAGTCCATGCGCTCAACTACCTCGTTGCGGGTTCCAAGCCGTGCAAACCACGGAAACGTCAAAGGCCAAATGCAACCGGCAAAAACAACTGGCACAAAGTAGCGAATGACGCTTATCCACATGACGTCACCAAAAATGGCAATCAGGGCAGGCTTTAGTCCAAGAACAAGGCCAATGGTGATAGCAAGCCCAAAGACCAGCTTGAGTGCCTGCGTCTGAGCTGTACCCGAGACGTCAAAGTGAAGCCAGCGCGAATCCACCACGTGAGACACAATCAGGCCGAGCGAGCAGCCCAAAAGTAGCCATGCGTTTTTGACACCCTCTTCCAAATTGTGAGCGTCGATGTCGGCAGGGAAGGGCATAACGTGTACCCACACCACAAAAGCAAGTGCAAGAACTGCCATGACGCACAAAACCCAAAGCGCATTTTTCTCAAAACTCTCGTCATCCTTGAAAAATGGCCATATCACAATGGTTAACGCAAGGGCGAGACCTGCGGCAACTCCCACATCAAGGGGTGTATGTACGCCGAGATACATGCGCGAGAAGGGCACCGCTACAAGTAGTACGGCGCACAGAATCCTAATCCAGAGCTTTTTACTTGAGGCGATAAGACCAGCTGTGATGCTGACGGCAAACTGGGTGTGTCCCGACGGAAAGGAGTAACCAAGCGCTTCAGAGCGTGCCGACTCGACGATTGAGAGCTGAGAATCGAGAAGCCACGGGCGAGGAATACGAAATATGAGCTTGAGCCACTGGTTAATGACTGTTCCCGTAATGCCTACGACCATGATGTAGAAAGCCTGACGCTTGCTGACACACCACATGAGACTGATGCATACGAGCAGAAAAAGGTAGGGATGTCCAAGCCACGTCAAGGCAGACATGAACTCATTGAGTCCAGGTACGCGAAGGCCTTCAAGAAAGAATAGAAAGTCCATAGTGCTCCTCAATCGTTGTTTTCACCGTGCCAACAGTGTCTCGTCACGCTTCTGTTGGTTGCGGCAATCATGTTCGGTCTTGCTCATCATGTTCGATGGTGCTATCAGGAATCTCAAGCGCGTTTAAACATGGCATAAATTATGAGAGTATCAAGAGATGGATGTCAACGGGTTGAGGCATAAAGGTCTCTATTACTTTGGCATGTGGTCGTGCAATAGGGCATAATCGAGAGACGCTGTGGCACGCGTGCGACCTTTGGTGCTTGAGATATGGCACGTCCGCGACGCCATGGCTTGCTTGAGACACCATGTACGTCTGAGACAGCCATGGTGCGGCAAAGCATCGTGGAACAGATTAACAATCGCCTTTTGAGAAGGGAAGCAATTCTATGGCACATACTGGAGCAAAGCCGCTGTGGGGCGGTCGTTTTTCTGCATCACCCGAAGGTGAACTCGAGCTTTTTGGTGCCTCGCTTCCTTTTGACCAGCGCCTGTGGAAAGAGGATATCCGTGGATCAAAAGCCCACGCCCAGATGTTGGGAGCACAAGGGATTATCTCTGAGCAGGATGTCACTGACATTTTGCGTGGTCTCGATGAGATATATGCTCAGATTGAGGCGGGCGAGATTGTCTTTGATGCGAGCGAAGACGAAGACATCCACATGGCTGTTGAACGTCGTCTCACAGAGCTGATTGGTGAGGCTGGTGGACGCTTGCATACTGGACGCTCGAGAAATGATCAAGTAGCGCTCGATTTTCGCATGGCATGCCGCAGCTTTGCAGAAGAGCTCCAGCATGCAATCACCGAGCTTCAGTCAGTGCTGCTCAGGCGTGCTGAAGAAGAGTTTGGCACGGTCATGCCGGGCTATACGCATCTCCAACTTGCACAACCCATCTTGCTCTCTCAGCACCTGCTCACCTATTTTTGGCAGCTCAGTCGCGACTTCGAGCGTTCGGCTGCCGCCTACACGGCAGCAGATGCGTGTCCGCTTGGATCTGCTGCACTTGCAGGAACCACCTATCCGCTCGACCGCAACATGACTGCTGAAGCCTTGGGTTTCTCGTCAGTTATGCCCAACTCACTCGATGCGGTGAGCGACCGCGATTTTGCCTGCGATTTGGTGTATGCCTGCATGATGTGTCAGCTGCACCTCTCGCGCATCTGCGAAGAGCTGGTGATTTGGAGTAGTACCGAGTTTGGCTTTATCGAGATGGACGACAGCCACGCAACGGGTTCGTCTATTATGCCGCAGAAGAAAAACCCAGACTTTGCTGAGCTTGTTCGCGGCAAGACGGGTCGTGTGGTGGGCGATTTGGTGAGCTTGGCAACCACCATCAAGGGTATTCCGCTTGCCTATGACAAAGACTTGCAAGAAGACAAGGAGCCCGTATTTGATGCCATCGATACGCTTATTGGCTCGCTTCATGCGGTTCGTGGCATGATTGATACCATGGCAATTCGCCATGAGCGCCTTGAGGAGGCTTCACGCAAAGGCTACATGGCGGCAACTGATCTAGCAGACTATCTCGTGGGGCAGGGCATGCCATTTAGAGAGGCTCACGGTGTGGTGGGTCGTATCGTGGCTGATTGTGTGAGTGAGGGGATTGAGCTTCAGGATTTGAGTCTTGATGAGCTTAGGAGCTATTCTGCCCAGTTTGACGAGGGCGCTCTTGACGCCCTTGATATTGCAAAGATTGTTGAGCGGCGCGTGAGCTATGGTGGCACAGGAAACGAAGCTGTGCGCGTACAGCTTACCGAGGCAAAACAGCAACTAACACAACAGCTTGGCAGGATGGAATAACAACCCAGCAGGATGGAATAACAACCCAGCAGGATGGAATAACAGAAAATGAGTGACGGCTATTTGAGTGACGGCTATTTGAGTGATGGCTATTTGAGTGAAGGCTATTCTTCCTCTTCAGCCTCGCCCTCGCCCTCTTCGTAGCCGCCCTCCTCGGGCTCTTCTGTTTCTTCGTATTCAGGTTCTTCTGCGGCTTGGTTAGCTGCGGCGTTCGCGCTGCCCGTGGCTCCGGCTGCTGCGGCACCTGAGGTACCTTCGTTGTCGTCATTGCTGGCAGCTGCGGCACCATTGTAGTTGCCCTGATAGGTATAGTTGCCCTGATAGCCTTGGTACGAAGAGCTCGAGCCGCCAGCTGAGCCTTGGGCAAAGGGCCACTCGCTTGCAGCCTTGTACTCGGGTTCATCGGCAGTTGGGAACTCTTCTCGCTCCATGCCACCAAGGAGCTGGTTGGTAAAGCGCGTAAAGACGAGACATGACGTGTCGCTGGGGTGACCAACGTCGCCACCAATGTAGACGGTACTTTCTGTTCTGTAGCCCGTCCACACAGATACCGCAACCTGAGGCGTGTAGCCACAGAACCACAGGTCACGATACTCTTCTGAGGTTCCCGTCTTTCCAGCAACAGGCTGGTCGAAGGCTCGGTTTTGATTAACAACGGCACCAGTTGCATCGCCTACGTTCACAACGCCCTCGAGTACGCGTGTTGTTGCCCATGCAACCGCTGGGTCGAGCGCCTGAGAGGACGAGTCGGTGTGCTCGTAGACAATGTTGTCGTTGCGGTCGAGAATACGCGTGATAGCAATGGCGTCTCGGTGGATACCGCCAGATGCAAGTGTGGCGTAGCCCTCTGCCATCTGTACGGGAGGCACACCAATGGTACCCAGCGTGATGGATGAATACGACGGCAAATCTACGCTCACTCCCATGGCATGGGCTACCTGCACGATGGTGTCAGGGCCAATACCTTGGGCAACGCGCGCATAGCCGGTGTTACTCGACAGCTCAGTTGCACGCGCTAAGGTGATGGTTCCGTAGTTGACGTTGGAGATGTTTTGCACGCGCCACGTCGAGGTAATCTGCTGTGGAGAGTTGCAGTTGAGTAGTGTCTGCGGATTGACGCCCGACTGGATAGCGGCAGCCAATGTAAAGGTCTTGAAGCTCGAGCCGGGCTGTCTGCGTGCTTGGGTAGCAAGATTGAACTGGTCAAGATTGTAGTCACGGCCGCCAACCATGGCACGAATGTATCCCGTATCAACTTCGACGGCAACCAAAGCGCACTCCAGTTGCTCGGTGCTATCAACGAGCCAGTGGACCGACTCCTCTGCCATCTCTTGCCATTCGGGGTCGATTGTGGTGTAAACCTTCAGACCGCCTTGGAAAATGGTTTTGGTGTCAAAATCCTCTTCAAGGAGGGTTCGCACGTAGTCGGTGAAGTAGGGGAAGGTGCTGCCCGAACTCACCACTGAGCTGCCCAGATTGAGCACAATCTCTTCTGAAATTGCTTGATCGTACTCTTCTTTGGTGATGTCGCCTGCGGTATACATGCGGTCAAGTACGAGGTCTCGACGCTGCTTACAGGCCTCCATGTTAACGGTGGGGTCGTAGTACGATGGCGAGTTGGGGATGCCAACAAGGGTTGCCGCCTCTGCCAAGGTAAGCTCAGCTGCGCTCTTATTGAAATAGGTCACACTTGCAGCCTCAATGCCATAGGCGCTGTGGCCAAAGTAAATGGTATTGAGATACATGAGTAGAATCTGGTCTTTGGAGTAAGTTTTTTCCATCTGTACCGCAATAAAGGCCTCGCGAACTTTTCGTTTGAGCGACTGCTCAAACTGCTCGCCCGACAAAATGGTGTTTCTCACCAGCTGTTGCGTAATCGTTGATGCACCTTCTGAGCGGCCAATAAGCTGCGACCATACGGCTCGGATAATGCCTTGAGAGTCGATGCCGCTGTGCTGATAAAAACGGATGTCCTCAGTGTCTACCGTTGCTTTGAGTACGTAGGGAGAGATTTGGTCTGCATCAACACTTCGTCTGTTTTGCAAGAAGAATGTGGTGATTCTCTCGCCATTGATGTCGTAGACCTCGGTGGGCTCGGCTGCGAGATATGAATCAGCCGAGGTGTAGTCGGGAAGGTCTTGCAACCAGTTGTCAACCAAGCTGGTTACCGATACGGCAAGCGCAATCATCAAGAGCGCCATAAATGCAAAAAAGCCTGCAATGCCAAAGCCAATAATATGTGTGCGCGAGTGCTTATGTGCCCTGCGGGTGCGAATACCCATGTATGAACCTCCTCAAGTCCAAGGCTCTATTATCCTTCAAAGTGAGAAAACAACAAAGCCTCGTCTTGTGAGTTGCCTGTGAGAGTAGTTATTTTGCTACCTAAGAGTAGCCACTTTGCCTGCCGAGAGGGGCTGAGGTATCCAAGTTTAGGGTGAAAGCCTATGTATTGCACACAATCGCCCCGTATCTGATGCCTCCTTGCGCTATTCTGTTCTGTGCGTGGCTTGCATCTCACGTGTGTGCTGAGCGATATGCGTCTGTTGTGCGGATGATGTGTCTTCAGGCATATGCGTAAGTGTTAATAGACCGTGATGCACAGACCACGAGGACAACCATCATCGGGAGGACAGAGATTTGCTGCCAGTTGACGAGCAATTAAAAGTTATTACTTCGGGTGCTTTGCAGATTGTGCCTTTAGACGAGCTCAAGAAAAAGCTCGAGCGCGGAGTTCCGCTGAACATCAAACTGGGAGTTGATCCCACGAGTCCTGACCTGCACTTAGGTCATGCTGTGCCCCTGCGCAAGATGCGCCAATTCCAAGATTTGGGCCACCAGGTTACGCTCATTATTGGTAACGGCACTGCTCTTATCGGCGACCCATCGGGTCGTGATTCAACGCGCCCTCCGCTGACAGAAGAGCAGGTTGAGGCAAACGCTCAGACCTACGTTGAGCAGGCCATGAAGATTCTTGACCCCGAGAAAACCACCATCGTGCATAACGGCGACTGGCTCAAGCCCCTCGACCTCTCCAAGATGCTCGACCTGATGAGCAAGTTCAATGTGGCGCGCATCCTCGAGCGCGAAGACTTTCACAATCGCTACACAAATCAGCAGTCGATTTCGCTGCATGAGTTTATCTATCCGGTTTTGCAAGCCTATGACTCAGTGGTAATCGAGGCAGACCTCGAGATGGGTGGCAACGATCAAATCTTTAACTTGCTGGCTGGCCGCGACCTCATGGAAAAGAGCGGCATGGAGCCGCAGGTGGCACTCACTATGCCGCTGCTCGTGGGCACTGACGGTGCTAAAAAGATGAGCAAGTCCTATGGTAACTACGTTGGTTTGACCGACGAGCCCAACGACATGTACGGCAAAGTCATGTCCATTACCGATGAGCTCATTGGCATGTACTACCGCCTGTGCTCTACCTTAAGCATCGATGAGATTGATGCTATTGATGCACAGATTGAGGCAGGAACAGCCGATCCCTATGCACTCAAACGGGCACTTGCTGCAAACATTTGCGACCTCTACCACGGAGAAGGTGCTGGCGAGGCCGCTGCTGCTGCGTTTGACTCTCAGTTCAAAGAGAACCAGATTCCAGAAGACATCCCCGAGTACCCAGTAACCAAGCTTGAGCTGAGCGATGACGGGAGTGTATATCTGGGTAAGCTCATGGCAGAGAGCGGCTTGGTGAAATCGGCAGGTGAGGCGCGCCGAATGATTGATGGTGGTGGCGTCAAGATTAATGGTGAGGCACTGGCACCAAAGTCCTACAACGTATCGCCTGAGGCACTTGTTGCTGGTACGGTTATCCAAGTTGGTAAACGTCGTTTTGTCCGCTTGGTGTAGTTGCGCGCGGTGTGGTTTTGGCTGACAGGATTGATGTAGCTGTGGCTGAATCCCAAGCTGTGGCTCGGCATGACTCTCATGCTGAGCTCCAGTTGGAAGCTGGTCATCGACCCAAGATTGAACTGCTGGCTCCAGCGGGAGGCCCCGATCAGTTTCGGGCGGCTCTCTCGGCTGGAGCTGATGCTATCTACTGCGGCTTTGGTAACAGCTTCAACGCACGGCGCTCGGCAGACAACTTTGATGACGAGTCGTTTGAAGAGGCGTGTCGTCTCGCCCATCTTGCTGGTGCGCGTGTCTTCGTAACCCTTAACATCGTCATCTCAGATGCCGAAATGGCTGATGCCTTGCACACTGCTCGGCGTGCATGGGAGCTTGGGGCTGATGCTCTTATCGTCCAAGACTGGGGGCTTTTGTCAGAGATTCACCGCTTGTGGCCTGAGATTGAATGCCACGTGTCTACGCAGGCAAATGTTCACGATAGGCGAGGAGTGCGCTGGGCGCGAGAACAGTTTGAGGTCGAGCGGGTGACGCTGTCGCGCGAGCTTTCGTTGGAGGAGCTGCGCACGATTGCACAGGAAGGCGTAGACCTCGAGTGCTTTGTTCACGGAGCGATTTGCGTGTGCTACTCGGGCTTGTGCCTCATGAGTTCATTTTTTGGTGGACGCTCAGCTAACCGAGGACTCTGCGCTCAGCCCTGTCGCTTGCCGTTTGAACTGCTTGATGAGACAGGCAAGGTGCTCGACGTTGACGGGCGAGAGCGCTTGTTGTGCCCGCGCGACATGTGTGGTCATGAGCGGATTGGTGACTATCTGGATGCAGGTATTGCGTCGCTCAAAATTGAGGGGCGTATGAAAGCTCCAGACTACGTGCACTCAGTAGTTCGAGGTTATCGAGCGGCAATTGACGAGGCGTTAGGAGCTGGGGAAACGACCCTTGTTGCCACGGATGCTGCGAACAATCTGGCAGAGCTTGACTCGCCAGACGAGCGGTATCGTCTGCTCAAGCGAGCCTTTAACCGTGACTTTACGAGCTCTTATCTCGATGGTCATTCCGACAATGACATGATGAGCTATGAGCGCTCAAACAACCGCGGTGAGCTGGTAGGAAGCGTGCTTTCGTCTCGTGCATTGCCCGACCGATTTACGCAAAGTTCTCGAAAAAACGGTGGTCGCGTGCGTCAGCGCAGGCACACTCGAGCCGAGCTGACGCTATTGTTTGACGCACCAGTTAGCAAGGGTGATTTGCTTGAGATTCGTCCGCTCACAGACCCGTCGCAATTCTTTACGCTTCTGAGCCCTCGCGATGTTGTTGCGGGAGAGAGTCTCGTGTGTGAAGGAGTCAAGACTGCCGAGACGGGCAGCTTGGTTCGCGTGATTCGATCTCAGGCAGCATTTGATGAGGTAGCTCAGGTGTTGGGTCGCGAATACCCACGGCGCCGTCTTGTGCAGATGTATGTCAGCTTGCGCTTGGGTGAGCCAGCCAAGATAGAGTTGTCGTGTGCGGATGGAAGCGTCACTGCCTGTGTGACAGGACCGGTGGTTGAGGCAGCACGTACACGCGAGTTGGCGGCTGATGACGTGCGAGAACATGCAGGTCGTATGGGGCAAAGTGCGTTTGTAGCTGAGAGCATAGAGGTTGAGCTTGATGAGGGTTGTGGCATGTCGTTTTCGACGCTTCATCACCTGCGCGCTGAGGCATGTGAAGCGCTCGAGCGAGAGATCCTCGCTCCATGGAAAAGACGCCTCGAACAGCCTCCGCAGCGAAGCGACGGCGGGGCAGGGGGTGACATAAGCATGCTCGAGCCTCCGCAGCGAAGCGACGGCAGGGCAGGGGACGACATAAGCATGCTCGAGCCTCCGCAGCGAAGCGACGGCGGGGCAGGGGACGACATAAGCATGCTCGAGCCTCCGCAGCGAAGCGAGGACAAGCCGAGCATGCTTATGTCATCCACACCGAGCCGTTCTTCTCGGCACGAAACGCCAGTCGTTTGTGCGTTGGTGGCAACACCAGAGGCTGCACGTGCAGCGCTCCGGGCAGGGGCTTCGCTCGTGTATGTTTCTGTGGACGAGCTTGAGCGATATGATAGCTGGCCTAACGGGCTTACCCCCGTTCTCGACGAAATCAGCCGAGAGATAGACCTTGACCGTCTCGACCAGTGGATTGTTTCGGGCAAGCCTGTGTGCGTTGGCAATGTGAGTAGTCTTGCGCTGGCAGCTGAGCGGGCTGCTTTGCCAGAGCTGAGAACCACCATTCCTGTGCATAACAAAGCGGCATTGTCAGCGCTGGCTCAAGCTGGCGCATGTGCTGCATGGCTCAGTCCCGAGCTTTCTCTCGAACAAATCACCAGTCTTGCAAGTGATTCTCCGATACCGGTTGGTGTGATGGTGTCGGGACGGGTGCGCCTCATGACTACCGAACACTGCGTGCTTCAGGCGCTTGGCCGCTGTACTCACGACTGTGCTCATTGTCCTGATCGTTATCGTTCGCTCAGCATGCGAAACATTGACGGTCACATCATGCCAGTCCGAACCGACCTCCACGGGCGTTCGCGAGTTTACTCAGCTCAGCCGCTTGATTATGCACCTGAGCTTTCTCAGCTGGCAGAGGCAGGTGTGACGCGCTTTTTAGTCGATGCGTCCCTGCTCGATACAGCTGCATGTGAGACTGAGGTTGCCCGAATTGCGCGCGCACTCGAGACATCGCTGGTGTTTCATCATCAAGTAAAACGCACAAAGAATGGTTTCTCGGGCCACTTATATCATCCAATTGGGTAGAATCCCTGCTGGTTACTCTGAATTGAAACAGTCGTTTGACTGTATGAAAGGAGATTTACGATGAGTGAAGAGAAGACAACAAGCGCTGTCGAACAGGCTCAAGATACGGCTAACGGTGGTATCAACATGGAGCTTCTTGAGGCGGTCATCGATACCATTCGTCCGAGCCTTCAGGCAGATGGTGGTGATTGCGAGCTCGTGGGCGTTAACGAAGACGGTGTGGTTATGCTCGAGCTTCAGGGAGCGTGTGCGGGTTGCTCGCTCTCCAACTTTACCCTTTCAATGGGTGTCGAGCGTATCCTCAAAGAGCATGTTCCCGGAGTTACTGCAGTTCAGGCAGTGTACTAAGAGAGGAATGTCGCTACTTCGGCTCCAGCCCTTTTTACTAAGAGGGAATGTCGCTACTGCAGCTCCAGCTTTTAGCTTCTTTGCTTGTGCTATCCGCCATACGTACAAAGGATTCTTATGTGGCTTAACGACTTGTACCAGTCGCTCGACCCCATTGCTATCAGTATTGGCCCGCTTGCGATTCGCTGGTATGGACTTGCATATCTGTGCGGCTTTGTGCTGGCAGGTATCGTGATTTACCGCGTGGCACGCCGCTGGGAGCTCAATTTGAGTGTCGATGATGTTTTGTCGGTTATGATTGGTATTGCGTTTGGCGTCATCATTGGCGGACGCCTTGGTTACGTGCTCTTTTATGGTGCGGGCTACTACCTAGAGAATCCGCTTGCAATTCTTGCGCTCAATGAGGGTGGTATGAGTTTTCATGGCGGGCTTATCGGGGCTATTGTGGGTGGAGCAATTGCGTGCAAAACGATTGGCTTTTCTATTCTCACGATGGCTGACTTGGCTGTTATTGGAGCGCCGCTTGGACTGTTCCTTGGGCGCCTTGCCAATTTTGTGAATGGTGAACTTTGGGGAAAGCCAACCGACCTTCCGTGGGGCGTCATGTTTGAATCGGGCGGCGAGGTGTATCGGCATCCGTCACAACTGTACGAAGCATTGCTCGAGGGATTGGTGCTTTTTGTCATTTTGTGGGCACTTTCTCGAAAGCGTCCACCGCAACCCAAGGGAACATTTCTCGGTGCCTTCCTTGCGTTTTACGGAATCTTCCGCTTTGTGATTGAGTTTGTGCGCGTGCCCGACTCGCAGCTGGGCTACCTCATGGGTGGCGTGATTACCATGGGGCAGATTCTCAGCCTGCCGCTCATAATCGTGGGGATTGTCATTGTGATTGTGGCGCACCAGCAAAACCGCCCGCAGCAGGGCTATCTTGCAACATAAATCGATTTACTTGTAAGGCCGTCCGAATTCGGGCAACTACTACTCTCGTTGTTCAGTCTTAGCCACCTGCTCTGATTATCCAGTCATTGCTATATTGATGACTCGGCTCTGGGTTCCAGCGTGACACAACGAGCTAATCTGCTTTCAAAAAAGTTTGCGTTCTAAAAACTCAGTTTCATGTTCGAAATTCCCCTCCGTGGACGGTTTTTGAGGCAACTTTTCCCACCAGCGCCATAGAGCACCCCTCAAAAGCGCAGGTCATAGATACCGCGTTTCAGACCCCGTAAAATCTGAGACCAAAAAACCGTCCATGGAGGGGATTTTCAGACATGAAACGCTCAATTTTCAACGCAAATAGAAATTGCGCTTGGCTCTCTCGTGTGCTTCTAGTTTGCTAGCAACTCCAGCGTTTTGAAATCTTTCTCGCCATCGTAGAATTTAGCCAGCACAGCCTCAAAGACGGGGTCAGTGTTGCTGGCTCGTGAAAAAAGCGTCATGCATGAGCGCAGTTTGAGCGCATCAATGCTGCCCATTACGGCGACGGGATTATCTGTATTCAGTGCGAGGAGCGCTTGCGAGATTTCCACGAGTCGTGAACGGAGCGTTTCATCTGCAAGATAGGCTTCTGCCTCACCAAGACCTTTCACACCGTAGTGTTTGCACATGACGCTGTATCCAAGCCCGTCGAGCTGTGGAAAGATGTACCAAATCCAGTGAGACTGTTTTCGTCCAGAGCGAATCTCTTCGAGAGCTATCTGGTAGTCATGTTCCTGTGCGTCTTTGAAGCGCTGTAAGTCGTAGGTCATGGTGTGAGCTCCTTGTTTGGACGATAAGGACGGCGAATACTGAGTATTATCCCTGTTACGCAAGGTTTGTGATAGAGGATTACCAGCGTTATCGGTTGTATCAGCACTATCAGCATTATCAGCATTATCAGCACTATCAGCACTATATAACGCAAAACGACAATTCTAAGTAACCGAACTGTACGCAAATCGCGAAATGGCGGTACTTGGGATGCATTTGTAGTACACCGGTTTGGATTCGTCTGCGCACCAGTCGAACTCCTCGGAGCTTTGTGTGACTCTTGATTTAGCTTCAAGCAAAATTACCGACTATAGAAAATAAGGGACTGCGCATCCTGCGGAAATGCCGCTGGGAGTTTCTACAGTCGGTAGTTTTGTTTGTTCGGTACCTCGAGCCTCACCAGTGGAAGCTCTTTTGAGGACGCACGGCTTCTTGTGTCAAAGAGCCGCTGGTGAAATGAGGGATTCAAAGTGTGGCTGACTCCTTGCCTGCTATGATAGAGCTAACGAGAAGGGGAGGCACACTAATGGCGCGTACCATAAGTATCGGAGCGCAGGGTTTTGAAGAGCTTCGTGAACGCAACAATTTCTATGTCGACAAAACAGCCTTCATTGCTGAGTGGTGGCAATCCGATGACAAAATCACCCTCATCACCCGTCCTCGCCGCTTTGGAAAGACTTTGCTCCAAGATACCGTGCGTTGCTTCTTCTCAACTGAGTTTGCAGGACGGGGAGAAGAGCTCTTTGGTGGACTTGCTGTATGGAATCAGCCAGAGCTCCGAGAGCTTCAAGGACGGGTACCTGTCATCTCTTTGAGCTTTGCTGATATCAAACATACAAACTATGCTGATACGATGTATAGCATCAAGGTGTTACTCGAAGGTGTTGCTATCACTCATAGCTACCTTCTCGAGTCTGAAACTCTTGATGAGCGCTATAAGACAGCACTTCGCTCAATGGGTCCATCCATGCCAGATGCTGCCGTGTCCACGAGTGTCAAGATACTCTGCCAGGCTCTTGAAGCTCACTGGAACACCAAACCCATTGTCCTTCTCGACGAATATGACACTCCCATGCAAGAAGCATGGTTGGGGGGATACTGGGATGAGATGTCAGCGTTCATGAGAAGCTTCATGAACTCCACCTTCAAGACCAACCCCTCACTCGGACGGGGCTTGATGACTGGCATTACTCGCATCAGCCGAGAGTCAATCTTTTCTGACCTCAATAATCTTAACGTGTGTGGAGTAACAACTGAGAAGTACGTCACCTCCTTTGGCTTTACCCAGCAAGAAGTAGATGATGCCCTCGTTGAGTTTGATCTCCAAGACAAACATGACAAAGTAAAAGAGTGGTATGACGGCTTTTGCTTTGGGACTCATGACGGTATCTACAATCCGTGGTCTATCACGAAGTATTTGGACACTAAAAAGTTTGAACCCCACTGGATGAACACCAGTGGGAATGCTTTAGCTGCAGATGTGGTTCGCCATGGGGCAAGCAAAGTGAAAGCAGACTTTGAGGAGCTCATGCGAGGCGGCACAATTGCTAAGACGATTGATGAGCAAATTGTGTTTTCAGAGCTGACACAAAGCTCAGATGCTACTTGGAGTTTGCTGTTAGCCT
>JAFUCQ010000052.1 GCA_017459605.1 Atopobiaceae bacterium | reverse complement strand
CCAACCTCGGGCTGACCAAACATGGCGTTCTCTGAGCACAGACGAATGTCGCAGCTCATAGCAATCTCGTTGCCGCCACCAAGGGCAAAGCCGTTGACTGCTGCGATAACCGGGAGCTCAAAGCGCTCGATCATGAGGAAGACATCATTGCCGAGCTTGCCAAACTCCTCACCCTCAGCCTTGGTCATGGTTGACATCGAAGCGATGTCAGCGCCAGCCACAAAGCTCTTATCGCCAGCGCCTGTAAGAACGACGCAGCGAACCTCATTTTGATCAATGCCCTCAAATGCAGCCTTGATGTCGTTGAGGACCTCAGGGTTCAGAGCATTGAGTGCCTCAGGCCTGGTGATGGTAAGCAGCGCCACCTGGTCTTTCAGCTCAGTGGTAACAAAAGACATAACTAAGTCTCCTTACATCTCAACTGCAGTAGCGCAGCCCATGCCGCCACCGATGCACAGAGTAGCGCAGCCCTTTTTGGCGCCGCGAGCCTTCATGGCATAAAGCAGGGTGACGAGAATACGAGCACCAGAAGCTCCTACCGGGTGGCCAAGAGCGATGGCGCCACCGTTGACGTTGACCTTCTCGAGGTCAAATTCGAGGTCGTGAGCAACTGCGAGAGCCTGAGCTGCGAATGCCTCGTTAGCCTCGATGAGGTCAAAGTCGGCAACGGTCAGACCAGTGCGATCGCACAGCTTGCGGACAGCGGCGATGGGGCCGGTGCCCATGATGGTGGGATCGACGCCTGCGAGACAGCCGTCAACGAAGGTTGCGAGCGGCTCAACACCAAGCTCAGCAGCCTTCTCCTCGCTCATGACAACGAGAGCAGCTGCGCCGTCGTTGATGGAGCTTGCGTTACCAGCGGTAACGATACCGTCCTTCTTGAAGGCAGGCTTGAGGCCAGAGAGGCTCTCAGCCGTAACGCCCTCGCGCGGACCCTCGTCGGTGTCAAAGACGGTCTCGCCCTTGCGGGTCTTGATGGTAACGGGAACAATCTCGTCCTTGAAGACGCCAGCTGCAACGGCTGCACTTGCGCGCTGCTGGGAGGTTGCTGCAAACTCATCGAGCTGCTCGCGGGTGAGGTTCCACTGCTCAGCAACGTTCTCAGCGGTGATGCCCATGTGATAGTTGTTGAAGGCATCCCAAAGAGCGTCGTGGACCATGGTGTCAACGAGCTCAGACTTGCCCATGGGAGCACCCATGCGATAGCCATAGCGGCCCTGCTGAAGAGCAAAGGGAGCCATGTCCATGTTCTCAGTACCACCTGCGACGACAACATCTGCAGCGCCAGACTGAATCATCTGAGCAGCCATGTTGACGGCATTGAGGCCCGAGCCGCAGACCACGTTGATGGTGACAGCTGGTGTCTCAATAGGCAGGCCAGCATTGAGGGAAGCCTGGCGAGCAACGTTTTGTCCAAGACCAGCCTGGATAACGCAGCCCATGTAAACATGATCGACATCGGTGGGTTTAATACCCGCGCGTTCAACGGCTTCCTTGATTACGATGCTGCCCAACTCTGCAGCACCGACGTTTGACAAGGTTCCACCGAACTTGCCAATAGGGGTACGGCATGCGCTTGCGATTACGACCTTCTTGCTCATGTGATTCCTCCTCGCTGTTACTTACATAGAACGGACTTTATGACTGCAAGAAACGAACGTGCCTTGTTTCTCATAGCGCCAATATAATACCTAATTAGATCTTGTTAGACCTACGCCAAATTCCCATCTTCTGAGCATCTGCAATAAGCTCGTCACGGAAATCAGGATGTGCAATGTTGATAAGACCCTCTGCACGCTCCCAAGCCGTGAGGCCCTTGAGGCACACCTTGCCAAACTCAGTGACAACAAACATGGTGTTTGTGCGGGTATCGGTAACGATTGAGCCCTCGGTAAGCGTTGGGCGGATACGGCTCTTGACCTCGCCGTCCTTGGTGGTAAAGGTTGAGCTCATGCAGATGAAGCTCTTGCCACCGCGAGACAGGTATGCACCCAAGACAAAGTCGAGCTGGCCGCCAGCACCAGAGATAGCCTTGATGCCAGAGCTCTCAGCGTTGACCTGACCAAAGAGGTCGATGTCTACGGCGTTGTTGATGGAAATGAAGTTGTCAATCTCAGCAATGGTGCGAACGTCGTTAACCCAGCCAACGTTGGCGGTTACAACCTCGGGGTTCTCGTTGACATAGTCATAGAGCTTCTGGGTACCTGCACCAAAGGCAAAGACCTGCTTGCCAGGAAGAACGGTCTTCTTTGAACCGTTAATCTTGCCCTCAGCAGCAATGTCAACAAATGCGTCTACGTACATCTCGGTGTGAACGCCCAAGTCCTTGAGGTCAGATTTTGCAATCTCTGCACCGATGGTGTTGGGCATGCCGCCAATACCAAGCTGCAAGCATGCGCCGTTAGGAATCTCAGGAACAACGAGATTGGCCACTGCGATGTCAACATCGGTAGGAGCGGTTGCGCCACCAATCTGGGCGATGTCAGGGTTGGGACCCTCAATGATCATGTCGACCTTGTCAACGTGAATCTTAACGTCTCCGTCTTCGCCGTCACGACCAAAGACGCGCGGCATCTTCTCGTTAACCTCGACGATGATGACGTCTGCCATCTCACATACTGCCTCAAAGTGGCTGGCAGAGGGACCAAAGTTGAAGTAGCCGTCGCTGTCCATAGGGGTAACCTGAAAAGCTGCAACGTTCAGGTGATCAGGACTCTCGCGATACCAACGCGGAAGCTCAGAATAGCGAAGCGGTGAATAGAAGCCGTATCCTGCGCCAGTAGCTTTACGCTCGATGCCGCTCATGTGCCAGCTGTTCCACGTAAAGTGATCTTCAGGAGCGTCAATCTTGAAAATCTCGGGAACCCACGGAAGGATACCGCCGCGGAAATTAACACCCTCAAGATTTGCGACGCGCGGAGCGAGCGCAGCGTCAAATGCAACCGGCGTGGTAACTGCCCAGCCGTAATCTACCCAGTCGCCGCTCTTGACGACCTCGGCAGCTTTTTCTGCACTGACCAACTTGGACTGATAGGTCTCTTCGTAACCCATGACGCCTCCCTCTTGTTGAACCTACATATTCCTTGGTTTTAAAAACCCGTTGTGAGAAACGCTACCAGATTAGTAACATATCTCACAGCAAATGGGAATACCAATCGACTAATGGCGGTTGTTAGCGGTAGACGGAAGGGGCTACAGAAAATGCCTGTAGCCCTTTCATTTGTTGTCATCCGAAGTCTATGTTACAAAACTGTTTCGACGAGCCGACAGAGCGCGCACGAGATCTTGAGCTTATCTCAGAACTCTAATCTAGCACACACCTTGCGCCATCATGGCTTCTGCTACCTTCAAAAAGCCGGCGATATTAGCGCCAAAGATGAGGTTGCCCTCATGGCCATACTCTTTTGCAGCCTCAGCAGCAGCCTCATAAATGGAGTTCATGATGCCCTGAAGCTTGCCGTCTACTTCTTCAAAAGTCCAGCTCAGGTGCTCGGCGTTCTGGCTCATCTCCAGACCAGAGGTTGCCACTCCACCTGCGTTAGCGGCTTTTCCAGGAGCAAAGAAGACGCCCTGCTCAACAAAGTAATCGGTAGCCTCGCGCGTTGTGGGCATGTTGGCGCCCTCTACCACGTAGGCGCATCCTCCAGCAACAAGCTTCTTGGCGTCGTCGAGGTCGAGTTCGTTTTGAGTAGCGCAGGGCATAGCAATATCGCACGGCGTTGCCCACGGACGCTCGCCCTCGTGATACTCGGCTCCAGAACGCTCAGCCACATAGGCAGTCAAGCGCTCGCGGCGAACCTCTTTGACATCTTTGAGAAGCTCCACATCAATGCCGTCGGGGTCATACACGTAACCCGATGAATCAGACACGGTCACAACCTTAGCTCCGAGCTGCTGGGCCTTTTGAGTTGCATAGGTAGCAACGTTACCGGCACCAGAAATAACAACTGTCTTGCCCTCAATGCTCTCGCCACGCTCAGCGAGCATGTTGAGCAAGAAGTAGACAGCGCCATAGCCAGTAGCCTCAGTGCGAGCAAGCGAGCCGCCGTATGAGAGACCCTTGCCCGTTAGCACACCAGTCCATTCATTTTTGAGGCGCTTGTATTGTCCAAACATAAAGCCAATCTCGCGAGCGCCTGTGCCAATATCTCCAGCAGGAACATCGGTGTTAGGACCAATGTGGCGGAAAAGCTCGGTCATAAAGCTCTGACAAAATGCCATGACCTCGCGGTCAGATTTGCCCTTGGGATCAAAGTCGCAGCCACCCTTGCCGCCACCCATGGGAAGTGTGGTGAGGCTGTTCTTGAAGACCTGCTCGAAACCCAAGAACTTAAGAATGCCAAGGTTGACACTGGGATGTAGGCGCAGGCCTCCCTTGTAGGGGCCAATGGCGCTGTTGTACTCAACGCGATAGCCGCGATTGACCTGAACCTTTCCCTCGTCATCGACCCACGGAACCCGAAACATAATCACGCGCTCAGGCTCAACGAGACGCTCGAGCAACGAGGCCTCTTCAAACTCTGGATGAGCATCGAGGGCTGGTTGCAGAGTCGAAAGAACCTCCTCTGCAGCCTGCAAAAACTCTGGCTGCTCTGCATAACGTTCTTTCAGCTCTTCAATGACGCGCTCGGAATAGTTCATGATGCAAGCCTTTCTCTTAATACTCAGTGCCAATACTCACTGCCCTTTTACAGATTCTACGTGGTACTTTAGGAAATCTGTGTGACGTATCCATTTCACAAGCGGTGGTGTAACAAAAAATATACCTTGACGCATCCAATTGTCATACCTGCCTTGTACAAACAAAGGAAGACGACACATCAGCTGCTACCCGTAGCGTTAATTCAGTCGTAATGATGGGCACAATTCAGTCGTGTTGTGCATCCCTTGTGAGGTCGATGGTGATTTGTCGTTTTTCATTTGCCAGTTGGGTTGTACTCGCCTATACTTTGCAGGCGGCTCCGGGGTGTAGCGCAGCTTGGTAGCGCATCTGCTTTGGGAGCAGAGGGTCGCTGGTTCGAATCCAGTCACCCCGACCACGCGGGTGTGGTGCAATGGTAGCGCCTCAGCCTTCCAAGCTGAAGACGCGGGTTCGATTCCCGTCACCCGCTCCATAGCCACTAAAAGACCAGTCTAACCTTGTTAGTCTGGTCTTTTTTTGCGCGCTCGTGGGCTCAACGGTCTCTGCCAGCTCGCGAGCTCGCTCACCTCTGCAAAAATTTTCGGCACAAAAGCTCAGTTGTGGTGATAGCATCACAAACAGTTGATTCTTTTGGAGTAAGCTTGGATAATTCGCTCGGCCATATCACCGTTATTGCAAACCCCGCCGCTCAAAGCGGGCAAGCGCGCGTCTACACCGACCGGCTTCAGGCATATTTGCGTGAAGACCCTCAGCTTGCTAACAACTTCAACTTTCTGCGTACTAAAATCAGCGGGGATGGCGAGCGTATTGCGTATGCAGCGCGCAATGCCCAAACCATACTTGCCTTAGGCGGAGACGGCATTATCCATGAGATTGTCAACGGCATTATGAGGCTACCTGAAGGCAGACGTCCCACACTCGGCATTATCCCAGTTGGCACCGGTAATGACTATGCTCGCACGCTTGGTCTATCTATTCAGTCTCCCAAGGAGGCGCTCAACCAATTCTTTTCGGGAACAAAACGCAAGGTCGATCTTGGTCGTGTTAATGAGCGATATTTTGTCGAATCGCTCTCGTTTGGTCTCGACGCAGCCATTGCCTTAGACACCTCTCGACGTCGTTTGGAAAACCCAAACAAACGCTCACGAGGGCTTTTTGTGACCTCAGGGATTAAATACATGAGCCATGTTGCTCGCGGTTGGAATGTCCAAGCACAATTCGATGGAGAAGAGCTCAGTTTTTCTGAGACAATTTGTGCGCTTCAACTCGGACCGAGCTATGGCGGCGGATTCAAGATTTGCCCCAACGCAAACCCCATCGACGGACAGCTTCACTGCTGCTACAACACGCGTTTGCCCAATGTTGCCCATGCGCTTCTCCTCTTTGCAAAAGCACGCTTTGGCAAACACACAAAGTCATCTATTTTAGAGTTTAGGCAGTCCAAGCATGTTGTCCTTGATTTTGAAGAGGAGCCTCCAGCGCAGGCAGACGGAGAGGCCTTAGAGGGCACCCATTTTGAGATTGATGTCATCCCCCAAGCACTCGACGTCATTGTTGGAAACGTAAAATGGTAGACAGCAAAAAGGGTGCCAGAAGCGCACGACCTCTGACACCCCAGCGCACACACGCCTCAACGCTGCACTCGCTCCTTTAAGTACAGCAGTTCAGGCATCCGCACGATACCGCCTATTTTGCAGCTGCAGACAAGAGTGCTTGAACCTCTGCTGCAGTTTTCAGCTTGAGTGCCTCTTCAGTGATGGCATCGGCTGCTTCTTTTGACCACTGAGAAATAACTTTGCGGGTTCTCAAGATTGCCGGAGCAGAGACGGAAAACTCGTTCATGCCAAAGGACAAAAGCACGGGGATGAGCAGCGGATCTGCTGCAGCCTCGCCGCACATGCCAACCATGATGCCTGCTTTTCTGCCTTCCTCGATGATGCGCTTGAGCGAGCGCAAAACCGCTGGCTGATAGACCGTGTAGAGGTAGCGCACACGGTCATTTCCGCGGTCGGCGCACATGGTGTAGCCAATAAGGTCATTGGTGCCAATCGAGAAGAAGTCACACTCAGCTGCCAAATCATCTGCAATGAGTGATGCAGCCGGAGTCTCAACCATGGTGCCCACTTCAATGTCTTTGTTGTAGGCAACGCCTTCTGCGTCGAGCTCGCGCTTGCACACATCAATGAGTGCCTTGGCCTGACGAACCTCATCGATGCAGGTAACAAGTGGCAACATAATCTTGATGTCACCAAAGGCACTCGCACGAAGCAAGGCGCGCAGCTGCACTTTGTACTGCTCAGGATTATTGAGACAATAGCGAACCGCACGATATCCCATAAAGGGGTTCTCTTCGGGCTGCATGTTCATGTACGGAATCTCTTTGTCGCCACCCACATCGAGGGTGCGGATAATAACGGGCTGACCCTTCATGCGAAGAGCAACCTTTTGATAAGCCGTAAACTGCTCTTCTTCGCTCGGAAGCTCCTTGGCATCCATGAACAAAAACTCGGAGCGGAACAGGCCAATGCCCTCAGCGTCATGCTCAACAGCAGCCGTGGCATCATCAGGATTTCCAATGTTGGCAACCAGCAAAACACGCTCGCCATCGGCGGTCACAGTCTCTTTGCCGCGGAAAATCTCAAGCGCGCGCTTCTCGGCGATAGCCTTATGAGCAGCAGCCTTTGCAGCCTCGAGCTCCTCAGGGCTTGGCTGTACGTGAACCTCACCCGTGGAGCCATTTACGATACACATGTCACCGTTGTGAATGTTGGTGCAGCATCCCTCAACCGACAAAACAGCAGGAATCTCAAGGGCGCGAGCAATAATTGCAGAGTGAGAGGTACGTCCGCCCGTCTCGGTAACCACAGCAGCAACGTTTTCTTTGTCGATAGTTGCTGTCATGGAAGGTGTCAGGTCGTGAACAACCACAATTGAGTTGATAGGAAGATGTGACAGGTCGACCACTTCTTTGCCGAGAAGCTCAGCCAACTCACCTGTGCGGATATCTTGGATGTCAGCGCAGCGCTCGCGAATCAGCTGTTCTTCAGATGAGTCAAACATGGCATAGAACATGTCGCAAACCTCGTTGAGGGCCTGCTCGGCACACATGCCTCCGTCGATACGGTTGTTAATCTCATCGAGCATAAACGGGTCTGTTGCCAAAATGATGTGGCCCGCCATAATCTCTGCCTCGGCCTCACCAACAGTCTCGCGCATGCGATCAGCTTGGCCTTGTGTCTTTTCTATAAAGCGATCGAGTGCCGCTTTATAGCGCTGCTTCTCTTCTTCTGGACTCTCTGGAGTTGTGGGGGTATAGGAAAGGTCTGGCTCCACAGCAACAATCGCAGTACCAATACCTATACCATCTGACGCGTTCACACCCTGATACATGAGATTCTCCCCTCTGAATTGCCATGACAAATTGGGCGTTATACAACAGGGGACGGCACCCATAAGCTACCGTCCCCTTCCATTACCTACGTTTTGAGAAAAGGTAGCTGAACTACTCTCCAAGACCGCTCTCGACGAGGGCTACAGCAGCATCCAGAGCTTCCTGCTCGTCTGCGCCATCGCACTTAATCTCAATCTCGGTGCCGACAGGAATGCCAGCTGCCATAAGGGCCATGGGGCTCTTGCCATTGACTTCCTTGCCGTTTGCAACAACAGTAACGTTGCTTGCAAACTTGCCCATTGCAGAAGCAAAAGTGCCTGCAGGACGCATGTGAAGACCCTGGCCGTTGGTGAGTGTAACCTTGCTTGATACCATGCTGAACTCCTTACCAGCTCGTAGTGGCCAACCTACAGGCCACGTCCACTATAACTATACCCTCGGATGGGGGTACATAACGCCAACATTAGGCACCTTGAGCCCGTTTTTCCTTGCTTGTTTTTGCTTCCTTTATTTCTTTCGATTGTTTTGCTTCTCGAGCAGCACTATTTTGCTCAAGCAGCCTGTTGTAGAGCTTTTCAATACGTGCTTTGGTTGCCAAACCCTTGCTCGAAGCAGTAGCAGAGCCACAGGCAGAGGCATAGTTCAAAGCCGTGTCGTAGTCTGCTCCCTCCTCAAGCTTAGCGAGAAAACCAGCAACCATTGAGTCGCCCGAACCAGTTGCATTTACCAGACGGCATTTAGGAACACCACAGATGTGCTCATTGCCCGCCTCATCTACGAGGGCAGAACCCCACTTGCCGCATGACACAATGACGTTGACCGCACCGAGCTCATGGAGCTTGTGGGCAAGGTGCATGACTTCCTCGGGCTTCTCTGGCTTTTCGCCAAAGATGCGCCCTACCTCATGGTTGTTTGGCTTGATAAGGAAGGGACGTGCCGAAAGCGACTCCATGAGAAGCTGACCCGGAGCGTCTACCACAAAGCGGATGCCTCTTCCTGCTAAGCGATTCATAATCTCGAGATACATGCGCTCGTCAAGACACTTAGGAATAGAACCCGTGAGCACCAACGTGTCTCCGGCTTTGATGCGATCGAGGCGGCGATAAATCTCGTCTATCTTTGATTGAGGAATCTTTGGCCCCATGCCATTGACGATGGTCATAACAACGCCTTGGAGCTTTACGTTAATGCGTGTAGCTCCCTTTTCAAGGCGGACAAAGTTGCAATTGACACCACGGTCAATGAGCGTTTCGAGCAAATAGCGTCCCGTGAAACCGCCAATGATGCCCAGGGCAACGTTGTCGCATTCAAGCTCATTCAAAATGGTTGAGACATTGATGCCATTACCGCCACAGAAAATATCTTCGCTCGAAGAACGGTTGGTAAAGCCCATGTCGAGCGTAAGCGGCTCCATGACGTAGTCAATGGCAGGATTCAAGGTCAAGGTATAAATCAAGAGAGCTCCCCTCGATAAGCCCCACGAGACAGACCAAGCCTGTCTCGGTCATTTTTCACACAACGTTGTAGGTATGACAGCTCATGCTAAAACTAGGTGTACAAGTCCCTCGATTGCACACACTAGATAATCCCCTCAAGAGCTCCGCACAACCCCAGTTCGTTGCTCATTAGTAATCAGGATACCAATTCCTCGCGACAATAAAGCCCAAATATTGTAATTACTCTTTACATCTTTACTTCAGCACAAGCCGCTTAACGTGTTATCATCGCTATCGCACATGGTTGCAGATTGCGCCCGTAGCTCAATCGGATAGAGTCGCAGACTTCTAATCTGTTGGTTACAGGTTCGAGTCCTGTCGGGCGCGCCATTGAATATCAGCAGGTCAAAGGGAGTTTTTCCTTTGACCTGTATTCTGTTTTCTTGCGTGGAACTCACAGCAAAGACACACACAGCTCCGCACATCAGCACAACTGAGCTCCCCCTCGGCAAACCCCGCTTACGCTTGTTCACACAATATGAGCATGGACAGCCAAGATTGCAGCCACCGTTTTTGAGTCGTAAATCTCTCCTGCCAACACCATTTCTACAAGCTCCTGAACGCCAAACCATTCACATTCAACAAACTCTCCCTCATCGGGATGAGGGCTTGCGTATTCGAGGTCGTGCACCACATACAGCCGTGTCAGCTCATTGGTAAAGCCGGGGGAGCCCGCAAGATCTACGAGGTGAGCACATCTGTGAGCAACAAGTCCTGTCTCTTCAAACAACTCTCTGCGAGCCGCCGCTTCGGGGTCTTCTCCTTGCTCGAGCTTGCCAGCAGGAATCTCGAGGGTCTCTTTTTCAAAGGCCACGCGCCATTGCCTCACCAAGCAAATTCGTCCCTGCTCGTCTTGGGCAACAACACCAACACCGCCTCGATGGCGCACGATTTCTCGCTGAGCGGATGAGCCATCAGGCAGGCTCACCTCGAGAAGCTCAACACCAAAAATGCGCCCCTGCCATATCTTGTGGACAGCAATGACCTTTTCCGCAATATCTGCTGCATTCTGTTTAGGCGAGCTCATATCAACTCCTCAGCTTTTTGTTCGTCTCATCACAAGCATGCTTATGGTGCAAATTTTTATATCAGTCAGAATAAAAATCTTGGAAGCAACTTTGCAATTTTGCCTTGAAAAGTTGGTGGTTGCGTTTTATATTTTAGCTAAGCTAAGTTTCGAAGTGACGGCACATGCAGATAAAACAAACCAAGCCGCGTCGAGAATGTACTGCCTGAGTTATTTTCAGGTGGCGTGTGGTGCAACCCTCTATCTGCATACCAAGGAGTCCAACTCTTTGTGCTGAGCACTCTTTGATGGGGAGGACGTTCGCGTCATGCAATTTTGGAAAGGACATCTCAGGACTCAGGGTGGTTCTGCGCAGTCACTAGCGCTCAACTCACTCACTACCCCACGAGTCGCTGCTTCTGTTCGACCAAACGTCATCATGCCCTCAGATTCTGTATCAAGTCCCGTCATTACCCCTCAAACTGATACGGCCGTGCAAGCTTCTGAAGCTGCCTCCCAAAAGCACAGCAGCTTGGAGCTCCTCAAAAAACTCCCCTCACCTGCCGATGAACCAGAGACGAAGGCTGGCACTACAAACTTTATGCGGGTTCGTTCTGAAACTATTGCCAGTCGCCTTGCAAATATCGAGCATTGCATCTATCCCGTCCGCCGTGACCCCGAAAAAGCCCTTGGAGCTGATATGTGGGAGAGTGCCTTAGCTGCCCTTGATGAGCAGCTCTCTCGCTATCCGGTCGCCCCTTCTGCAGAAGAGATGGTCGCAGGAACTCCGGGAAGTCTCGAAGATCCTGATGGCTTTGAGCAAGTCACGGCCGTTTTGTCTCGACGGATTAAACGCATAAAGGTAACGACACAGGTGCAACATTGACACAGCAAGCAAAAAAACGTAACCAAACTCTGTGGAGAGACCTAATCCTGCTCGTGATGTGGATGGCGTTTATCTGGCTCCATTCACTGGTTAAAGGCAACAATTCTCTGCAAGAGAGCAATTTTTTTGTAAACCTGCTCTCTCCCCACTTATCTCTCATCGGTATTGACGATTCACATACCCAATCATTCATCGTAAGAAAAACAGCGCATTATTTGGAATATCTCGTACTCGGCATCTTGGCATGCCGAGCAACACGTCCTCACCGTGGCTTGAGTATTGCCGCCCTCATCGTCATTGTGGCTGCAACTCCCATTATTGACGAGTCAATTCAGCTGCTTACGCCTGGGCGAGAAGGTCGCATATTCGATGTTTTGCTCGATATGTCTGGAGCGCTCACTGGCGTCATCATCTTTGCCATTGTCCATGCATGTGTCGTGGCGTACAGAAAGAGACACCCCAAGGCTCCTCCGCGCACGCCCAAGCACTTTGCTCAGAAATAGCGCGACGCGTAGAGCTTATCTCTCTTGGGGCTTATCCCTCGTGAATATAAGCACCTCGCAGTGACGCTGGCAGACTCTGTATCCACATGTCAGGGCAAGACTTCCGCAAGGCTTCCTCTACCTTACGAGCTTGCACATCTGAGGCGGCAAGAGCAACCATCGCAGATCCCGATCCAGAAATGAAAAAGGCATCTGCTCCGGCATTAAGCGCACAGCTGCGCAGCAGCTCATAGTCTTTGATAAGACCTTTTCGGTAAGGCTCATGCAGGCGATCATCACACGACGCACCAAAAAGCTCTGCATCCCCTGAGCTCAAGGCATGGACCGCAGCAACACAGCGCCCCATCTGCCATACCACATCACCCAGTGAAAAGCTCTCAGGAAGAACCTGTCTGGCCTCATGTGTTCGCACCTCATACTGCGGCGCACACACAACAAAGCGTAAGCATTCTCCCACATCATACCGAGTGCTATAAGCCCGCTCATCAGTCACAAAGGTGCTCACTAAACCCCCGAGAAGTGCTGGGGCAACATTGTCGGGATGGCCCTCAATCTCCGTTGCAACATCAAGGCTGAGCTGTATGTCGATGGGCAATCCTTCGACTGTTTGCGCCAAAAGTATGCCCGCAACCACACAGGCTGCACTCGAACCCAAGCCTCCCGAGGTTGGAATATCAGAGTCGATTGTTATATCGAGGGGCTGGACGGACAGACCCAATGTCTAGCGCATCTGTATATATGACGTCCAGATGAGGTTATCGGGGTTTCGATAGCGCTCGTCTCCCCCACGAATCACCAAATCATCTGCAACTT
Source organism: Atopobiaceae bacterium (assembly GCA_017459605.1). GTDB lineage: Bacteria > Actinomycetota > Coriobacteriia > Coriobacteriales > Atopobiaceae > RGIG4373. The sequence continues at coordinate 8,345 of JAFUCQ010000052.1, read as the reverse complement.
GCGCATGCACACGCATCCACACATCAAGAGCCAGACCCAAGCAGTCATAACCCACACCAAGGTTTGCCGACGTAGCGGGCACCGCCACGTGCAACGCTTGTGATATCTGTGCGCTCACGACAGTAGCCTTTCACAGGCCTGCTCCACATAACTCGACATATCACTCACATCAACTTCGTCAAGCCAGCGCTCGTGAGCATCGCGAAGACTCGCAAGCGGACGCGGAACAGCAACTCCAGTGAGCTCATGGAGCTTATCCATACAGGCAAGCCCATCGAGACCTTCCGTGCTCGCACCAAGAGCTTGCAAAACGTCGGCACTAAACTTGTACGGACTTGCGGTTGCCAAACACACGCGCGGATTTTCTGAGGACTTGCGAGCGTCTAAGACACAGCGCGCCACCGCCGTGTGAGGATCGAGTAAGACCTGCTCGCTCTCCCACACGTCATGAATTGCTTGGCGCGTCATGTCATCTGTTGCCGTGCCACTCTCAAACTCCCCACGCAAACGCGAAAACAGAGCGGGTGGAATCTGATAAAAGCCCTCATCGTTGAGCTGGCCCATGAGTGAGGCTATGAGCTCGCAATCGCCCTCAGACAGGTAATAGAGCAGACGCTCAAGGTTAGACGAGACAAGAATATCCATACTCGGAGAGATGGTCTTGTGGAAGGGGCGTCTGCGATCATAGCGTCCCGTCTCGATAAAGTCATGCAGCACATTGTTAATGTTTGTTGCAACGATGAGCTTTCCTACAGGAAGCCCCATGCGCTTGGCGTAATAGCCTGCCAAAACATCACCAAAGTTGCCCGTAGGAACACAAAAATCAACAGCTTGTCCCTGCGTTAGTGCTCCTTGAGAAACCAGCTGCGCATAAGCATCGAAGTAATACACAACCTGCGGCGCCAAACGACCAACGTTGATGGAGTTGGCGCTCGACAACACCTGAGAGCGCTGCGACAGACGCTCGCTCAAGTCATGGTCTGAAAAAATGTGCTTCACCTCAGTTTGGGCGTCATCAAAATTGCCATGAATGGCACACACCGCAACATTGTTTCCAGCTTGGCTCACCATTTGCAGACGCTGAATGTCAGAGACACCACCTGCAGGATAAAACACGCTCACGCCAACGCCCGGAGCATCTGCAAAGCCAGCGAGTGCAGCTTTTCCGGTATCTCCGCTCGTAGCACATACAATCATGATTTTCTCGCCAGCATCAGCCGAAGCTGTTGCCATGAGGTGGGGCAGCATTTGAAGAGCAACATCTTTAAACGCACTGGTAGGACCATGGAAGAGCTCCAAAAGATAATCAGAGCCCATAGGGGTCACTGGACATACTGCCTCATGCGAAAAACTCGAGCCATACGCACGCTCAACACAGCTGTTCATTTCTTCATCAGAAAAGTCGCTGAGCAGGCTTCCGAGCACTAAACGAGCATTGCTTCGATAGTCTTGCGAGCATACCTGCCCCAAATCGAGTTGCTGAGAGCCGAGTGAGTCGCTCACATACAGCCCACCATCATCTGCAATTCCTTTGCGAATTGCTTTCTTACTTGTTACGCTCTCGTCTGTGGAGCGCGTGCTGTGGTAGAAATAGTTCACTGCGTATCTGCCCTTCGCGTTGTGGTCATATATGCGTGCTTGCTCTGACTCATAATAGCGCAGTCACCGGATAAGCCTGAGCGTTGACCAAAGCGCTTTACAGATTGGAAGTATTATGCGTGTAGCTGTCCTGGGCTTTGGGACCGTGGGTCGCGGGGTCGTGGACATCATCGACCGCTGCGTCGAATCCCTTGAGGTAACAAAGATTGTTGACCTTCCCCAAAACTGCAGCGGCCTGAGGATGACACCCTCTTTCGATGAGGTCATTCAAGACGACAGTATCGAGGCTGTCGTTGAGTGCATGGGCGGCATTGAGCCTGCTCATAGCTTTATCGTACAAGCCCTTGAGGCAGGAAAACACGTTGTCACCTCAAACAAAGCTGTTGTGGCTCAATACTTTGAGGAGTTTGTGGCGGCCGCTAAAGCATCAGGCGCTGGCCTTGCTATTGAGGCAAGCGTTGGTGGCGGCATCCCGTGGATTGCAAGCATTGCCAAGCTCAGGCGCATCGATGAGGTGAGTTCGTTTTACGGGATTCTCAACGGCACCACCAACTACATCATCGACCAAATGAACAAGCATGGCGCCGATTTTGACGAGGTTCTTGCTCAGGCGCAAGAACTCGGCTATGCCGAGCGCGACCCCTCAGCAGACATCGACGGCATCGATGTTTACAACAAAGCACTCATTACGGCCTCAGTTGCTTTTGACGTGGCGTGCACGCGCGACATTCCCGTCTCGGGGATTCGCAATCTCACCAAGGCTGACCTTGAGTATTTCGAGGCCCGTGGACAAAGCATCAAGCTCTTAGCAAAGGGCGTGTGCAAAGATGGCCGCTATGCTGTGGCTGTTGAGCCAACTGTCTTAGATCTTCGCTCAGTTGAAGCAAACATTCCTGACAACTTCAACATTGCAACTATTGAGGGTGCAACCGTTGGCCCGCTCAAGTTTTACGGACAAGGCGCAGGCTCGTTACCAACGGGCAATGCCATGGTGCAAGACCTACTTGACTTGAGCGAAGGACAGCGTCCGCACTATGACTTTTCGCGTGGACCTGAGTGGGATCCCACCCTTCTTACCAGCGATTACATTTTGAGAACTGGATCGGCAACGCCAGCAGCAGCGGCAGCTCACTATGAGGTTCTCCACCAGCTCACTCCCGTCGAGGCGAGAGCACGCCTTGACGAGGCTCTCAAAACCGACCCCAAAGCATTTCTTGCAGCACTTGACCAGGAGGCTCACTAGCATGATAACCATCACCAAATTTGGCGGAACCAGCACAGCAAACGCTGAACAATTCCGAAAAATTAAGGACATTATCGCGGCAGACCCGTCACGCAAGTTTGTGGTGGTATCTGCTGCAGGAAAGCGTGACAAAAAGGACAACAAGGCAACAGACCTGCTCTTTTTGGTCAATGCACACGTTGCTTATCACGTTGATTCTGCATCACTGCTCGACGATGTTGGCCAGCGCTTTTACGACATTGCCGATGAGCTAGGCCTGAGCTATCCCATCCGTGAAGAGTATGGTCATTTTGCCAGCAATATCAATGCCTACGATCCTAATTATGTGGTGTCTCGCGGAGAGTATTTCACCGCCAAGCTCATGAGCGAATGGCTGGATCTTCCCTTTGTCGATGCAGCAGACGTGGTTGTGTTTCACCACGATGGCACCTTCGACCTTGAGCGTACTCAGATGCGGGTGCGCGATGCCGCCCACCGCGTTGGTCGCTTTGTCATGCCCGGCTACTACGGAGCAACTGTTGACGGCGAAATCATGCTTCTCGACCGTGGTGGCGGTGACGTTTCAGGCTCCATTTTGGCACGCTGTCTTGAGGCAGACCTCTATGAGAACTGGACCGATGTCTCGGGCTTCCTCACAGCAGACCCCCGCATTGTCAAAAAACCCAAGCCCATCCGCCGCATTACCTTTGATGAGCTGCGGGAGCTTTCCTACATGGGCGCAAACGTCTTGCATGAAGAGGCAATTTTTCCCGTGCGCGAGGCCAACATCCCTATCGCAATCAAAAACACCAATCGTCCTGAGGACAAAGGCACCATCATTCGTGAGACCGCCCGTGAAGGTGAGGACGAGCCCGTTATCACCGGTATTGCAGGCTCCAAAGGCTTTTTGTCAGTACACATCAGAAAAACCCACATGTCAACTGAGGTGGGCTTCTTGAGAAAAGCGCTCGAGATTTTTGATCGCTATGGTGTCTCCATCGAGCACATCCCCACCGGCATTGACTCCTTTGGGGTTATCGTGAACGCCGACGATGTTAAAAAGAACATCTACGCCATCATCAACGATATTCAAAAGACCCTTTCGCCCGACGAGGTCAAAGTGGTCGATGAACTCGCGCTTATCTCGGTTGTTGGCCGCAATATGGCGTATCGTCCTGGTGTTGCTGGCACGCTCTTTACTGCCCTTGGCAAGCAAGGCATTAGTGTGCGTATGATTACTCAGAGTTCGCAAGAGATTAACATCACCTTTGGTGTCAACAGCTCTGACTTTGAAGATACAATTCGTGCCATCTACGATGAGTTTGTAGCTAAGGAGGAAGGCAATGAGTGAGGTTCGTGTTGCAATTCTCGGCGCCACCGGTGTGGTAGGCAGCCAAATGATTGAATGCCTTGAGGAGCGAAACTTCCCCGTCGGCGAGCTGATTCCTTTGGCAAGTGCCCGCTCTGCAGGAAAGACCATTCGTTTTCGTGGAGAAGACGTCACGATTGCAGAGGCAACAGCTGAGGCTTTCGAGGGCGTTGACATTGTGCTTGGTGCTGCAGAAGACGACATTGCCCGAGAGCTCTTGCCTGAGGCAGTCAAGCGCGGTGCTGTGTGCATTGACAACAGCCACGCATTTCGTCTTGATTCTGGGGTGCCACTTGTTATCCCCGAGATAAATGCCCAAGACATCTCCTACAACAAGGGTATCATCTCAAACCCCAACTGTGCCACTATCATTGGCTTGGTGCCGCTGTGGCCACTCCACCAAGAAGCACACCTCAAGCGCCTGATTGTCTCGACCTATCAAGCAGCCTCAGGAGCAGGCAAACCCGGCCTTGATGAGCTGGTTCGCGAGACCAAGGCAGCAGCTGCAGATGAGCCCATTGAGCAGAGCGCTCCGTTCCAGCATCAGCTGGTTTACAACCTGATTCCTCAGATTGGCTCGTTTAACGAGCTGGGCTATTCGTCCGAAGAAATGAAGATGCAAAACGAGGGCCGCAAGATTATGCACCTGCCTGAACTGCGCGTGAACTGCTGCTGCGTGCGTGTTCCGGTTATGCGTTCGCACTCTGAGTCGATTACCGCAGAGTTTGAGCGTCCGCTTTCGGCCGAGCGTGCTCGCGAGATCTTGTCTCAGGCTCCTGGAGTTCGCGTACTCGATGAGCCCAATGAGGGCGTCTACCCCATGCCCATTGAGACAAGCGACCAAGACCTCATTTACGTGGGTCGTATTCGTCAAGACATTTCTGCTGGTGATGGTGTGAACTCGCTATCGTTTTGGTGCTGCGGAGATCAAATTCGCAAAGGTGCTGCCACCAATGCTGTTCAGATTGCCGAATACCTTGTTTAGGCTGGTGTTTAGCCTGCAATCAGTTGTCATTCTTGCACTCATAGGTATGCTTTCCTCGAGCGCGTGTACCACCACGTACACGCGCTTTTACGTTGTTTAATCCGCAAAGCTATATACATACGTGCATTTGAGTAGACTCCGGATTACCCTCGACACAATAATTGCCTAAACTTGCAAAAATTGCCTAAACTTGCAAAAATTGCCTAAACTTGCAAACGCTTCTTGTCGTCTTTGCACATCGAAAGACGTGGATTGGGTGATTCTCGTGAATAACAACCCTTTTACACCAACTTTTGGAATCGTTCCTCCACACCTAGCAGGACGAAAAGACATCCTTGAGCAGATGTCTGACGCTTTTAGCGGTGACATTGGTAACCCCAATCTTTCGACTATTCTCATAGGTGCTCGAGGATGCGGAAAAACCGCTCTGCTATCTTGTATTGCGAACGAAGCGCGAAAACATGGATGGATAGCCGTCACTGTCGTTGCTACTGAGGGCATGCTCGAGGATATTTATCAAAGAACACTTGAAGCCTCGGCTGAACATATCAATCAAGGTGTACACAAACATCTCACGGGAATCGAAATTGCTCAACTACTTGGAATTGAATGGACCTACGAAGAGCAAGCAGAGGGCAATTGGCGTACACGCATGAATACCCTACTCAGCGAACTTGGTGACCGAGGTATTGGGTTAGCTATCCACGTTGATGAGGTTGACGCTTCTGTGGAAGAGATGATTCAGCTTGCTAGTACCTATCAGCTGTTTATTGGAGAAGGGCGCCGAGTATCCCTCATTATGGCAGGATTGCCAAAACACACTTTAGATTTGATGGATAATGAGCGCGTCTCCTTTTTACGCAGGGCACGCCAACGTCGCATTGGTTCAGTCTCAGATGCAGAGGTTTTGCGAGCCTTTTTGGCAAGTATCGAAGATGCAGGAAAGTCTATCGGCGCAACCGCTCTGCAGCAGGCTGTCAATGCAACCTGTGGATATCCCTACATGATGCAGCTCATTGGTTATTGTGCATGGGAAAGCAGTAGGAACAGCAAAGAGATTACCAAAGAACATGTCGAGCAGGGCATCACTCAAGCCGCAAGCGAGTTTAGAGCAGGAGTGCTTGATGCCACTTTCAGAGACATGTCAAAGGGTGATCGAGCATTCGCTCGAGCTATGATTGCATGCGGTAATGAATGTACGCTCACTAACGTTGCAAAAGAAATGGGAAAACAAACAAATTACGCCTCAACATACAAATCACGTTTGTTAAAGCAAGGTGTTATAACAGAAATGCCCGATGGAAGTTTTGACTTTGCATTACCAATGCTCAAAGATTATCTCGCCGAAAAGCTTTGAGCTATAAGTTCCCGTGACCGATTTCGCTGATTTGAACGTACTCTGCCCCAGCAAGGTTATTCAGAACTTGCTGTGCTTTTGTTCTCCCAAGTCCAATGAGCCTCGGAAACTCAGATACGGGCAAACCGCGACCACGAAGAGCTCGAAAACTGCGAACTTATCGTTACTCAGATTCAGCGCTTCTTCACATGTCAGAAGCACAACTCACAGCGGAGTCAAAACGGCAGCGCAGCAAACTTAGTATTTACGATATTGAAGCTAGGTGCTGTAATTTAACGGATCCTACGGCTTTTGTTTTGACCCAAGCAGGGTTTTTGCCCCAAGCAGAGTTATTGGTTTCAATCAGAGTTTTTTGCCTCAATCCAGCTTAACGTAGCTCTTTCACGAACTGACAAGCAGTCTCCCATGGCATCACGTACAGAGAGTTTCTCGGGCTGACGAGCCAAAGTGGATAAGTATCCTACTTGTCAGAAAGCTTATCCGATAAGAAACCAAAACGTTGGGGACATAGCTTCAACAAATGTACGAGCTTCTTGTTCAGATTTTGATGATTACTGTCGCGATAAATCCCTGAACAGCGGTTTTTATTCCTGAATAACAGCTGAATACGCAAATGTTCGTACACTCAAGGCAACCAGCACAAAGGGCGACGCAACATATTTGAACGTAACGCTATCTCGGGTGAACTGGCGTGCCGCAAAACTCATGCCAGAAAAAGAGGAGAAAAGCTACTGCATACACGCTTTGGAGCAACCAGCAACAGAATGTCTCGTATAACACTCGAGCAACGCATAGATACTCCTATTGTTGACGTTACTTCGTATTAAAGCTCGCAATCATATCAGCATATGGGCTCAATGCCCTCGGCTCGTAGCTCGTATATACAGTATGCACCTTCTGAGCGCAAGTAACATCCACTCGGCAAATACTTCCCATTTGGCAATGTATACAACTCACCATCTTCCCTCAAGTCTTCGGGGAGATACGGAGCGCCGTACTCGTCTCTTTTGAACGGGTAATCTTAATCGACATCGTATGATGCGTGCCCACCACTTCTTTAGTTGATTCCGGTTTTCTGAGTAACCAACCCCACATTCCGCTTTAACTAACTCTTGTGCGTAGTATCGGCGCATGCTAATCACATTGTTGATACCACTTATCTGCGTACCCCTCAAACATGACTTCACCAGCGTCAAAACTATCAACGAAAAAGTAATGTTTAGTATGGTTTCATCAGATTTCGTAATAGCAACTGGACTAGGTTCGCCAAAAGCCTTCTGGCCTTTTTTGCTAAACAAATAGCGTTTTCATACTCAGTACAATAGTCAATCTCGTCCCGGTATTCCTTTCCGACCCTCATAGCTTCTGGATTAAAGAGCAGACCAACCAGCAAGGATACATTAGAGACTTTGTCCGCGCTGATATGGAAAAACGCAAGGGCTAATCTTGATTGGGAAGGGAATGAAACAAAACTAGGCAGAATAGGCGCTGATACCCTCAATCCCGACCTACGCCCGAGCGGATATCAACACAACGCAATTCTAACAGGTTTTACAATTCAAAGAAAGAATCATTTGGGACGAAGCGCCAGCGAGGTGCGTATGATAAACTATAGGCATGAGGCCATGCAGAAGAGAGGATGTTGGTATGAAAAACAACGGATTGACGGATAAGCAGAAGGCCAAGGCACGCGCGTGCAACACGCCCGAGGAGATTCTGGCACTCGCGAAGGAGGAGGGCTACGAGCTTTCCGACGATCAGCTGGAGGGAATCTCCGGCGGCTGGGGCACGACAGAGTTCGAAAGAAACTGCT
>JAFUCQ010000051.1 GCA_017459605.1 Atopobiaceae bacterium | reverse complement strand
GCCTTTCTCGTTGTACTCATAAAGCTTGACATAAGTTGAGTTAAAGAGATATAGTGAATAACTATGTAATACGAGAGTATGAGATAGTCTCGAAGAACTCCAACGAGAAGGGAAGATTATGAATTCACGAACGAGCACAAAGACAAGGAAGAGGGGCATTTTAGCAATCCTTGTCCTTGCACTTGGACTCATGGTGGGAGGAGGTGTGTTTGCCGCACAGATGCTCGGCAACTCGCAGTACGCGTTCGCCGACGATGCTCCTTCATGGAACACATTGCCTACCCAGTGGATAGACGGTCAAAGAATCACGTTCGATCCGCGCATGGACTGGCAGAACGTGACTGCTGGTGCTTCTGAGAAGATGGTGCGCTACGAGAGTGTATGGACGGCGTTTACTATCACGTTGCCTACAGCCGAGGAGGTTGGCCAACCGCAGAACTACAAAGATGCCAACGGCAATCCCAACTATAAGCTTGCGGGCTGGGCGGTGGCCGGCAAAAGCGATGATGGCACCGCAAAGCAGGTGCGCTACTTTGCTCCGGGCGAGGAAGTGAGTATTGACTACACTTTCTTAAACGACAACGACGAAGTTGTTTTCCTTGCCGATTGGCAGCCGATAAGCTATGACTTTGGGTCGGGTTCCGATACGCAGCTCGGCGGACTCAAGGACAACATGGTTGAGACGGACGCCATCAAGACAACGCTGTACGACATCTCGGCTTCCGTTTACAACCAGCAGCATTTGCGTTATACGAGCGATGCGTGGAACGACAACCATTCGGGCCCCGTGTTCATCGACCATGAATCGGCTCTCGGCCCCATTGGCGAAGGGTTTGGCGCAATCGCTCGTCCAAATGACAACTGGGCTTTCGAAACGTCCCCGGGCTACACGGCATCAGTGAATCGCTGGACAGGGAAACGAGGTGGCGCGGCCCAGGGATTATGGGACGAGGTTAATGCAAAGCAGATGTTCGACGCGGCTACACCAGGCGTGAATTACGTTGGCTCTGCGAATAACGGCTCCCTTTTCTACAAGGAGACGGACACTTCGAACAAGTACTACGGGTATTACGTGTACAACTCTGATGAGCATGCCGCTTCCTACAACCAGAGCGAAGACCGTTTCTACGTGTACAACAAACCCCAGATAATCAATTCGTATGGGGAAGACATTCCGGGCTTCCTGCCGTTCAACGAAGCTCGCGACCAGGCATACGGCGCCAACAACTCGGGCGAGATCAACTACCATTACGGCATGGTGACGGAAATCGACTTCTTCCTCACGGGTGACGTGGGCGAAGAAGATGCGAACCAGATTGAGATCAACGGTGAGCAGCGCGACATGGAGTTCTACTTCTCCGGCGACGACGACGTGTGGGTGTTCGTTGATGGCAAGCTCGCTCTCGATATCGGAGGTATCCACGATCGCACCGAGGGATCCATCAACTTTGCTACTGGCGAAGTAAAAACGTCCCGCACGAATGGCATTGAAACCGGGAAAGAAGATATCACCAATAACGAAGCCATCGCCAATCTTGGCGCAGGCAACCACAAGCTTACGGTTTACTACGTCGAACGTGGTTCCAACCAATCCAACAACCTCACTGCCTTCCTGCTTACGCTTCCGGCAACCATCAAGATTCAGAAGCTCGAGACTCAGACGGGCGAGCCTGCCGTGTTCCCGGGCACTGAGTTCTATCTGCAGAACGAAGAGGGCAAGTTCTACCGCCTCGACGAGGATCCCGCTCTGGCCAACGATCCGTTGTACGTGCCTCAGGTTTCCTATGTTGACAACAAGAGTGAAGCCACGAAGCTCACAGCTGACGAGAACGGCGTCATCACCATCAAATACGTTGTCGACGGCAAGTACGCCCTCACCGAAATCGGTGCTCCCGATTATTACGAAGGCCTGCCCGGTGCATTCAGCCTGGAGGTTGGCAATGCAAAAATCGACAAGGGCAGTCTGAAGTTCTACGCCGACAATGACTATAAGAGCGATTCGCAGCCGTATATGGATGACCCCGATTGGGCTGACAAGGTTACGGTTGAAGACGACGAGGTGACCCTGGAGGTCAGCAACGACCGTCATGACATTCCGCTGAAGATGAAGAAGCAGTTTGCCGACGGCATTGACCCAGCTGGCGTCAAGTTCAACGTATACGAGCTTCTGAAGGCTCCCACGGTTGACGGCAGCAGCGAGATCGACAAGAACGCTATCGCCACCGACAGCATCCCCGCCGACGCGCGTCTCGTCTACGAAGGCACAACCAACTCAAGCGGTGAGGTGACCAACTACACGTGGTATCCGCGCGGTAAGGAGCAAACGACCGACGACATGAAGGTCATCGGCGTTGAAACCGCCGTGCTCAAGTCCGGCTCGGTCTATTACATCACCGAGGACTACAACAACCCCGAGTACTACAAGATTGACACTCCCATCGTGCTGGCAGTGGACGGTGAAAAGATCTTCATGGTTTCCGATCCGACTGACCAGCGCTTCGTCTTTGACGATACGCCAGTAATCAACTGGAAGGATGCGACTGAGTCCGCTCCGAGCGAGCTCGACGTCACGAACGTTCCGGTCGAGACCAAGCCCGAGAAGAAGGTCGAGGGCGAAAGCCACTACCAGGCCCAGTACAACGAGCCGTTCACCTATACCATCGAGAAGAAGTTCGCGGCCAACGCTACCAACGTTGTCATGACCGATAAGCTTGAGAGCGTTCTTGCGTATGTCAGTGGCAGCACCGAGGTGACCGCCGCTGGCGAAGAACTTGCTGCGGGCACTGATTACACGGCAAGCTTCGACGAGGGCACGAACACGGTCACCATTACTATTAATGATGATGAAAAGGTTGCCGGCAAGCGCGTGGTGTTTGCTTTCGATGCAAAGATCAAGCCTGGTGCCGACCTGTCGGCCTACGCTAACAACTGCATTCCCAACAAGGCCACCATTACCATCGACGGCAAGCCCCAGGTGACCAACGAGGTCACCGTCACGCCTCCTACACCCACGCCTGATCCCACAGGTTCCGTGATTGTTCGCTACGTAACCGAGGATGGCACCGTGCTCGAGAATTGGTCCGACGTTAAGCGCGATGTACCTGCTGGAACTGAATACACCACCGAGCAGAAGTCCTTCCCTGGCTACGACTTTGTCAGGGTAGACACCGAAAACTACGATGCGCCCACCGGTAGCGTTGTAGCCAACGAAACCCTCGAGGTTGTCTACGTCTACAGGCCCATACCTCACGAGAATCCGGTTAAGAAGGTCAACAATGCTGAGCGCGCTGAACTGGCTTCTCTGAATGAGACGTTTACCTATACCATCTCCCAGACAATCCCTGGTGGCTCCAGTGAAATCAAGTTCTTCGATGACCTCAAAGAGGTTCTGGAAGTTGTCGGCACACCGAGCGCTTCTGAGCCAGGATTTAGCTTTAGCGTTAACGCAAATCATGTTGAGGCAAGCGCAAGCGGTGCTGCTGCCAAGGCACTTGCGGGCAAGACGGTCACCTTCACCATCCAAGCTCGCATCATTCCTGGCACCAGCCGCGAAGCCCTTGCGCCCTACATTACCAATGGCGTCACTCAGGTTCCCAACGTTGCAACCGTACAGATTGACAACGAGGGCAGACTGACAAACGAGGTCATAGTTGAGCCTCCTACCCCTGAAGAGCCTCCCGCGCCAACCGGAAGCGTCATCGTTCGCTACATTACAGACACCGGTGTGACCCTTGTCGACTGGACCGATGTTGAGCGCGACAAGCCCGAGGGCACCAGCTATACCACCGAGCAACTGCGCTTTGATGGATACAGCTTCAAAGAGGTTCCTAGCTACTCAGCAGACACCAATGGCAGCGTTGTTGCAGACACAACGCTTGAGGTAACGTATGTCTACACGCGCATTAAAGAGCCTCCAACAAAGACGGTCTCTCAGACAAGGCTCACCAATCGTGACGAGGTCTTTACCTACACCATAAGCCAGCGCATTCCTGCTAACGCAGAGAGCGTCGAGTTTGCAGACACGCTCGAGAACGTTCTTGAGGTTGTGGGTACGCCAGAGCTCAGTGTTGAGGGAACGGTCAACGTGAATGGCCAAGCAGTGAGTGCAAGCGTTGCCAAGCCCCATGAGCTTTATGGTGAGGTAGTTAGCCTGACCATCAAGGCAAAGATCAAGGATGGCATCACAGATGACACCCTCATCTCACTCTACGGTTCTACCAGTGTTCCCAATGAGGCACGCGTGACCATCGATGGCAATGGCGTGCCAACCAATAGGGTAGAGGTCACGCCTCCTCCTGTGGGCTCCGTTATCGTTCGCTATATTACCGAAGACGGTCGTGTGCTCGAAGATTGGACTGACGTTCAGCGCGACAAGCCCGAAGGTACCAGCTATACCACCGATCAGAAGGACTTTGGCGGTTATGAGTTTGTCAAGATTGATGAGACCAAAGATGATCCTTCAGGTACGGTAAGCGCAAATGTAACCAAAGAAGTTGTCTACATTTACAAACCGGTGGTTCCTGAGGAGCCCGAGAAGACCGTCTCGAAGTCTCAGCTTGACGCTCGCGATGAGGTCTTTAGCTATACCGTCTCCCAAGTTATTCCTAAGGATGCCGTGAACGTTGTCTTTAGCGATACGCTTGAGGGCGTGCTCGAGTTTGCAAGTGAGGCCACCTTGAGTGTTGGCGGCGCTGAGGTGACAATTGACGGCCAGACCGTGACCACACGCATTGCTGATGCACGCAATCTTGTTGGTCAGACCGTTACCCTGACCTTCCAAGCACGCATTCGCGCAGGCGTGACCGACGCTGAGCTTATCGCCACGTATGGCTCGCTTGATATTCCGAACAAAGCCACGGTTAGCATTGACAACAATCCGCTCGTCACAAATGAAGTAAGGGTTACGCCGCCTTCTGCACCGACCGGATCGGTTATCGTGCGCTACATCACCGAGGACGGCACCCCGCTCGAGGATTGGACCGATGTTGTCCGCAATGTAGAGACTCCTGCCAGCTATGAGACCATCCAAAAGAGCTTTGAAGGCTACGAGTTTGTTGAGGTTCCCAGCTACTCATCTGCTGTGAGCGGCGATGTTGAGCCAAACAAGGTCCTTGAGGTTACCTACGTCTACAAGCCCTGGGATAAGCCTTCCAAGACCGTGAACAATGCTCAGAGCTACAAGCTTGCTGAGCGTGCAGAGACATTCACCTATGTCATTACACAGAAGGTTCCCACCAATGCTCAGAAGATGACGATTTCTGACAACCTTGAGCCTGTGCTCGAGATTGTGGGCAACGCTGAGCTGAGCGTGGCAGGCACTGTTGAGGTAAATGGCAACAAGGTGAGCGCAACGCTTGCAGATGCTGCAGCTTGCGCTGGTCAAGAGATTAGCCTCACCATCAGGGCTCGCATCAAAGAGGGCATCACCGATGCACAGCTTATGGCTCTGTATGGCACCACCGACGTTCCCAATACAGCACAGGTTGCTATTAACGACCGTCCTGCTGTTGACACCAACACCGTGACGGTGACGCCTCCTCCTGTTGGTTCCGTTATCGTTCGCTACATCACGGTAGATGGAACAGTGCTTGAGGACTGGTCTGATGTGGTTCGTGACGTGGTGACTCCTGCAAACTACACCACCGTGCAGAAGGAGTTCGACGGTTACGAGTTTGTTGAGGTTCCCAGCTACTCATCTGCTGTGAGCGGCGATGTTGAGCCAAACAAGGTCCTTGAGGTCACCTACGTTTACAAGCCAATCGAGGAAGAGCCAGAAGATCCTGGTAACCCCGAGAACTTCCGCAACAACATCTACGTTTTGAAGGTTGACGACACAACGGGTAAAGCAATCGCAGGCGCACGTCTTCAGATTCGCGACTTTGACGGCGAGATTGTTCCGGAATGCGAGTGGATTTCCACAACTGAGCCCCATGTTCTCTCACTTAAGCCCGGCACGTATACGCTGCTCGAGGTTTCCGCACCTGCTGGCTATAAGGTTGCAGCACCCATCACCTTTATCGTTGATGCAAAGGGTAAAGCAACGGGCGTCCAGCTTGTGAACAACGCTATCGAGATGCGCGACAAGCCTACAACAACGCCTCCTGACGACGAGCCAGAAGAGCCCGGCAAGCCGCAGAATCCCAACCCCTCGACCCCCACGCCTGACAATCCGGAGCCCACTCCGACTCCAACCACACCCACGACCCCAACCACACCGAGCAACCCGAGCTACTCGACTGCCCGCACCAGCGCTGCTACGGTTGCTGCTCGCACGGCTGCAACCGCAAAGACTGGCGATGCTACCAACCTCGCTCTCATGGGTGGTATGGTTGTGGCGGGACTTCTCGTACTTGTGGCTGCCCGCAAGGTTCGCGAGAACTAGTCTGCACTAGTCTGCACTGAGCAGGGGGCCGCGCAGCCCCCTCGTCTGCACTAGTTTGCCCTGAGCAGGGGGCCGCGCAGCCCCCTCGTCCGCACTAGTCCGCCTGAGCAGGGGGCCGCGCAGCCCCCTTGCTCTTAGAACGTAAGCACCGGCGCGTCTCGGACGAGGCGCGCCTTTTTTGTTCTTGAGTCGCAGTATGAAATACGCAATATGATGGTGTGCGAGAGAAAAGCGCGAGCGGCGTTCAGGTGAACGAGGCAAGATGAGACGCCGTCTGTTGTCTAAGCCAGCAAGCGGGTGCTATTCTCGGCAGTGAGCTGCGCTAACTCGGCTACTGGTACACCGCGGTACTCGGCGCATCGTGCAAGTGCGCGTTCGAGCGACCCACGGATGTCTGCAGCGCAAAACTCAGACGCCCGCTCTTGTGGCGGAAGGTCAGTTTCGAGCAATAAGCGCTCATGAGGAATGAGCTTCAGGTACTCGCGAGAGCGCTTGGTGGCAAGCATCATCTCGTTGACAGAAAAATAGCATCCTGCGCGAATTGCTCGCCAGAGCTCATCGGTCGAGCCAGAAAACCAATGGAAAATGCAATCACAGCTGTTCTGTGCATCGCTTGTTTCAAGAATGTCGAGCACCTTGTGAGCAGAACGCACTGCATGAATCGAAAGGAGCTTTCCCCCGAGCTCTCCTGCGCGCGTACAGATTCGCCTAAAGGCGTCGATTTGGCTGTCGTGGCTCTCAGGGGGTGTGTGCTTGTTGGAAAAATCGAGTCCAAGCTCACCAATAAAGCGAGTGGATTCCATAAGCTCACATACTCGCTCGATGTCGTCAAGACTGCAGCGACCATCGGCAATCCACCACGGATGTGCGCCAACACCGAGCCTTATCTGCTTGCCGTCACCGTCGCTTACCTGCTTGCCGTCTCGATTGATTTTCTGCTTGCTGTCTCCGTCGCTTATCTGCTTGCCAGAACCAAGTCCTATCTGCTTGCCGTCTCCGTCGCTTATCTGCTTGCCGTCCAACAGAGCCAAAAGCGTCTGCTCATAGCCTTGTGGCGTGACACTAACGGCAAACATTCCAAGCCCAAGCCTCTGTGCATCTGCCGCCACAGCAGCAGGGTCTTCGAAAAAGTCCAGATGACAATGCATGTCATACAGCTCTGAAGCCTGCAGCGTGCGTGAATCTTCGAGGTTCTGTTGAGCGCTACTCATGTGCCTGTACCCTCAATCATCATGTTCTGAAAGCGAGCTGCGATAAACTCGTCGGTGTAGTGATTATCGACCCACTGCTCAAAGGCGTTTTGCGGTGCTCTGCCAGCATCGCGTTGTGCCATGCGAGAAAAACAGGCAACTGTCATCGTTATATCGAGTGCAAGATAGACCCCCAAAAGAGAGACGAAAAGCGCCTGACGTGTTGTGGTTGGCATGCCAATACGATAGAGCAACTCAGGCATGATGTGTTTTGACCAAACGAGACCAAGAAGCCCCCACATCAACAAAAACGGGATGCTGACCCATTTCGTGAGAGCGCCAAACGTGCCCGAATAATCCCACGATACGACGCCTAAGAATGTCTCCATACCCCAGCCAGTGAGCTGCTCAAGAGCGCCTCCTATCCCCAGTGAAGCTACAAAAATCGCAAGGTCAGAACCAACATGCTTTTTGAGATTCCAACACACAAGGGTGAGCAGAACCGCGCCAAATCCGTAGATGGGCGAGTATGGTCCCCATACTAAACCCACGCGGCTTTCGGTCAAACCTGCGGTGATAAACATCCATATTTGTTCGAGAATGAGTCCAATAAAACTGCCCAACAAAAAAATGATGACTATTTGATACCAGTTGAGGGCAACTTCATGGAGGTATAGCTCACGAGCTTTACTGTGTGCATGACCAAGGGCACGGAGCTGCTCAAAGCTCAGACGAGGCCGCTTTTCCCACGGTTCGTAACTGAATGCTCGCCGCGCCGCGCTTTCCTCCACCTGATCTATGAACTCGTGGAGTTCTGCTGCATAGCGAGTGTCTATGTAGTTACCTTGGACCAGCCAACGGACTTCTATGCCGCGTCCCAGCCACGCAAAAAAGGCTCGAAAGGCAGAAATCACGATGCGTGCTGCCGCAAAGATAACAAGAAGCGAGACGAGGGCAGATATCATAGCAAGTTCCTTGTGTCTGTAGCGTCTATTGTGGCGGCTTTGCTTGCTTGCCTTGCATGAGCTGCCACAAGTGTTTTGGGCGTGCGGCTGGTGTGGCGTTCCCTGTGTTTGCAGACCATGACTTAGCTCTCCACACCAGCAAGTCGGCGAATCACAAGCGATGCCATCATCTGTCCCATGATGGGCGGAAAGTAACTCATGGTTCCCAATATTGTTCCGCGCTCTGGTCGCTGACCACGCTCGGCGTGCTTTTGCGCCTCGACGACTACCTCGACCTCGGGGGAGTAGAGCACTTCGAGCTTGCGAATCCCTCGACGTCGGCACTCTTTGCGCATGATGCGCGACATCGAGCATCCTTGCGTTTGATGGATGTTAGCAAAGCGAAGCTGCGTTGGATCGAGCTTGTTTGCTCCTCCCATGCTGGATATGAGGGGCAGACCTCGTTGTTCGCACCACTGGGCAAGGGCAAGCTTTTGCGTGATGGTGTCAATAGCGTCGACCACGTAATCAGGTGTTCCGAGCGGTCCGAGCTGTTCGTCGAGAGTAGTAGGGTTGATGTAGTCAACGATGGCTGTGACGCAACACGCGGGATTGATTTCATGCACCATCTGAGCCATAACCTCGGCTTTGGCGCGCCCAAGGGTGCTCGTAAATGCGATGGCTTGGCGGTTGATGTTGGTTTCTTCAAGTGTGTCGCGGTCTATCACAATGAGAGAGCCAATACCTGCCCGCGCAAGTGCTTCAACGCATGATGAGCCCACGCCGCCAAGTCCCAACACCATGACACATGACGAGCTCAAGCGCTGTCTTCCAGCCTCACCAAGAATTAAGTCGGAACGTGCAAATCGTTTGTTTACTGACTCGTTCAGCGAAATACCTCCCGTTGCTTGAAACTCTGCCGCGCGAAAACCCAACACCGCACGGATAGCGGTCACCACACGTTTCAATGAAAGTGACTGCTGCGTATTTCAATGAATATACCAATCTCTTGCGTTTTGCGTTGAAAATTGAGCGTTTCATGTCTGAAAATCCCCTCCGTGGACACTTTTTTGGTCTCGAGAATTACGGGGTCTGAAACGTGGTATCTGTGACCTGCGCTTTTGAGGGGTGCTCTATGGCGCTGGTGGGAAAAG
>JAFUCQ010000009.1 GCA_017459605.1 Atopobiaceae bacterium | reverse complement strand
GCGTGCCGCCGGGGACTACCACATCGCCAGAGCGGCACGACCCGCCTCGGCTCTCTGGCGGAATGTCATGCGCCTGCCATGTTAGCGCAAAGGCAGGCGCGGCTGGGTTGCGCCAGCACAGCTGTGCAAAGAGAGCTTTATGAACAAATCTAAGTCGCACGAAACTACGCTTTAGGTCACACTACTTTTTTAAGTATCTTCGAAATTCTCACATCGCCGCAATTGGCACGTCGATATGTTTGGTTTGACATCAATCGCAAGCGATGGGGGACAAATGAACAACAGCCTCATCATTAGTCATCAGAGCGCTCTCTTGGTGCATCGTGCAGTCGGTGCAAGGATGCTCGAGCCCCTCTCGTCACAAGAGAGCATTCCCGTCGGTCAGCACACCTGCCGTGTAACCGACTTTCTTGACAGTGGCAACATCAGCAGCCTCCTGGAATGCGGGCCCCTCCACTTGCTTGCCCTGTCTCAGAACTCGGCCCACTCCATTAAGGGCTGCACGATTCACAAGGCCACAGGCAGATTGCCCAAAGGGTCTTTTCAGTCGCTTGGGTCTCATGTGCTCGTATCGTCACCCGCACTTGTCTTGCTGCAAATGTGTCAGTCCAGCCTTAGGAGCTTTGACTTGGCCATGCCTTGGGCAACCAGCCTTTTCGAAGACTTCGGCGACTTTGGCATGCTGGTAGCGCTTGCCGAACTCTGCGGTGAGCTCTGTGGCTACTACAGTCTCGCGCCGGACGGCAAGGGATCATTAGGCCGGCACCGACCCTTCGCTACCAAGCAGGAAATTCAAAGGTACTTGTCAGAGGTGGTGCGGGCGAAGGGCTTAAAGCTGTCTCGCAGAGCGCTTGCCATGGCACCATCGCTGTCTGCCTCTCCACGCGAAACGGCCGTGTTTCTCGTAATGACCGCACCTTGGCCCATCGGTTATGGCTTCGAGGCTCCATCAATGAACGAGCCCATCTTGCTTAAAGGCCAGTCAAACGAGTCGGATGAGGATTGCTCAACCATTCGCTTCTCGGACTACATATGGACCAGCAAGACCCTGCGCAATGGACGCAGGCGTCGGTGCGTCACGCTGGAGTACGACAGCGACGAGTTTCATACCGCCAGCGCCGGCCTGACCGACCGACAGCTCAATGATCAAGCAGAGCGACGCGATGCCATCGAGGCTGCCGGAAATGGATATCTTCGCCTTACCACGGACCATACGAGAGACTTTGAGAAGTTCGAGCATAAGATGCGCCAATTGGCGCGCCTCCTTCGAGTTGACCTGCCACAAAGGTCTAGTGACGAGAAGCGGATCGCAATGGATTTCCAGCGGGCGCTGTTCGACTCCACGCGCTTCAGGTCCGTCGGCAACCTGGCACTGCCCCCGTCGCCCGGCTTCGGGTAGCGGCGCCTGATGGGAGCCCCCACACCCCCACAACACAGCCTCTGCAAGACCAAGCTTGCGTGAAGGCCTTTGTAGGGGTGTTCTCGTTTCCCAGTACACCCCCACAATGCGGTCTCTGCAAGCTCATGCTTGCAGAGACCGCATTGTGGGGGTGCGTAAGTCCATCACTTCGAGTGCGCAAGGACCAACCCCCACCTCTCACCGCCATCGTGCCTCTTTCTGTCCCGTCCCATCCTCACAGGTTGCCCATAACGGATAAAAGTGGATAACGCTTGCGGCATCATTGCACCATACTGGTCCTATGGATAATGCATTTGCCGAGCTCGGGCTAAACGAGCAGATACTTGCCGGGGTTGAGTCCCTCGGCTT
>JAFUCQ010000050.1 GCA_017459605.1 Atopobiaceae bacterium | reverse complement strand
TTGTTGTACAAAATGGCCACACCGAGGTTGGACATGCCAACTTCATAGGTGTCTGGATAGATGAGGCAGACATGAAAGTCGTCCTCGTTGCCTCTGTGGGCACCCCATTCATGGTTGATATAGCGAGACGGGCGCTCAACAAGCGCCAGTAGAGGTTCTATCCGATAAAACAAATCCTCACGAGCTAGTCGCATACGCATCCTTATCACTGGTAAGTAGTATGACCAACGGAGCCTTTTCTATGGGCGCAGAACGACAAGCCCGCTCTACTCATCTCCCATATCAATCACAATCTCATCATCATCTGCTGTTGGCTCACCCGAGCCTTTGTTGTTGATGATCGACGAAATGTCAATCTGAGTTGCCATTCGAGCGATATTGTCTCCCAGATTGTGAGCCATCTCAAGCACCGTTGCCGGCGTTGCTGTTTTTGCAGATTCGCTGGCAGCAGCTGCGTTTTCCTTTACCTGAGAGGCAGCTTGGCGCGCTGCATCAACGGCAGCATCAACCGCTTCTTGGGGATTGTCTGCCAACTCAAAACGAGCAATCATAGCATTTCCCATAGCAATGGTTCCTGTATAGCCCAGCCCCCCTCGAATGAGCCAACCCGCACCCGGCACCAAACCGATGGCACTGCGTGCAACCGAGCGAAGGGCAATGCCTCCACCTGCCACACCAAGTAGCTCAGGAATGCGCTCTGCACTAATGGTTCGCCCGTAGATTGCAGCAATTTCTAAAATCATCTTCACTTGGTTTGCCGTCATCACTGCTGTATCAGATCCCGGTATAAAAGGAACAACACCAACCACTGCATTTTGGCTGGCAGTTGCTTTGATATGGCTTTGCGCGGCAGCTTTTCGAGCAAAGGGGAAATTAGCCGCAATTGCCAAGTCTTTATCGCTCACGTCGACAAGCCATGTGGCCAGACTTCCAAGCAGCGTTTCTCGGTTGGTCCCGACTGCCTGCCCAATCTCTTGATGAGGACTCTCAAACTGAGGCATGTCCAACGCAGAGTGTCCCACCATGACCGTAGCAACACCGCAGCGAACAAGCCCCTCAAGCGCTGCGGTAACGAGACTGTCTGAACCACCACAAATAATGATGGCTGCGTCGGTTTCGCTGTTAACGCTTGCTGACTTTTTTTCCTCGAGAAGCTCAACATGAATACGACCACTTGCCATTTGAGGGTCGAAGGCTTCCTTAATCCAGCCAACCACATCACGCGGTGCCTCGGAGTCGACAAAAATCGCAATACGAACCAACTGTGAGCGCTGGCGCTCAACATCCTCGTTATCTTTGAGCCACGAGCGCAGTTTATGTACCGGGATGTCTTTTAACTTGTCTACGGCGCTATCTCTCAGCCTGCTCACTGCTTCCTCCTTATGCATAAGTGCACGAATGGCATGCATTACTTCTTACTCAATCGTATACCCAACTCTTAAGCCGGACTTTGACGATATCTCCAGACGGACTGAATCATGCCCACCGCCATAAGCTGTGTCAGCATTGATGATGAACCAAAACTCACAAAGGGCAAAGGGATACCAGTAATGGGCATGAGTCCTATACACATGCCCACATTTTGCAGTACCTGAAAACACCACATCGAAACAACCCCCACCACAACGAGCTTGGCAAAGGGCTGCTCACAAAGCTGAGATAGGCGGATACACGAGACCATCAACCAGCCAAAAAGCCCAATCAACACACATGATCCAACAAAGCCAAACTCTTCGGCAAGCAGAGCAAAAACAAAGTCGGTGTGTGCCTCGGGTAAGAATCCTTGACCTGCCTGAGATGCATTTCCTATCCCTTTTCCAAACAAACCACCCGAGCCTACGGCAATCTTTGCCTGCTGTAAGTTGTAGCCATCTCCCGTTGGGTCTACCGAGGGATCGACAAAGACAATCAGGCGTTTGAGCTGGTAGTCTTTGAGAATGTGTGGAAGTCCTTCGGTCATAGAACTGATAATGACAAGCGCGATGATGCCAATCATGATGGCAAGGGTACTTAAAACCCAACTTCGTTTCGCACCACCTGCAATGATAATCATGGCTCCGGTGAACAAAATGATGAGGCCAGTTCCTAAGTCGGGTTGAATGAGAATCAAGACAAACGGCACTGCCAAGGTCAAACACAGCTTGAGATACTCTTGGATATTGTCGATTCTTCCGTTGTACTGGGCGACAAGGGCAGCCATAAGATAGATGGTAACGAGTTTTGCCAGCTCTGAAGGTTGGAGCGTGAGTCCGATGAAGGGTATTCGAATCCATCCACTCATGCCATGAGACTCATACCCTAAACCTGGAATCAACGGCAATACCATGAGAACAATATCGACAATGAGTAGTATGCGTGTGAGATTTGAAAGACTGCGATAATCAAAACGCCATACGGCAATAGCTGCAATGACACCAAACGCAACACCGATGAGCTGGCGTATAAACGAAGCATCGCTAATGGTGAGCGATGCAGACCAAACAACAAGCAAACCAAATGCAACAAGCATCAAGGCCGGAAGTATCACCGGCCAATAGATAGACTCAGCGATACCTTGATTTTTGGGCGTCTTGGTATTGTTTTTCGGGCGCTTTCCTGCCGCGCCACCAAACATCGACTCTAAGACCCGTGAGCCTGCTATAGATGATGTGGGTATCTCTGCCATATCAACCGCCTTAGCGAGTAGCGTCGCTTACCTCTACCTCAGAAAGATCTGGTTCACCATAGATCTGACCAAGGACATCTCGCACACAATACATCGCAGATGTAGCTCCAAAGCCGCCCTCTTCAACAATGGCAGCAACAACGTACTTAGGTGTATCAACGGGAGAAAATGCCAAGAACCATCCCGTCAGGTCTTCTCCCGTACGCTCTCCCGTACCCGTTTTTCCTGCAACCTCATGAGAAAGCGACAAGAAATGCTCCGTCATGCTCTCGCTCTCTTCATAGATAACTCCCTTGAGCGCAGCAATTATGAGGTCATAGTTAGACGCTGGCTCATCAATTTTCAAGATTTGTTGCGGCGTGTAATCAGCAACCGTTCCAACATCGCGCGCCAAAATTGACTTGAGAACATGGGGGCGCCAGACAGTTCCTCGATTTCCCAAACCCATATACACACAGGCCATCTGGATAACCGTTACCAGCAGGTCTCCCTGACCGATGGCAAGGTTTGTGCAGTCTCCACCTTTCCACTGGCGGTCTTCGTCTGAATATGCCGAGAAGTATCGCCATTTCCATGCTGCATCAGGAACACGCCCTTCAGACTCTCCGGGAAGATCTACTCCCGTTGGCGTTCCCAACCCAAATTCGCGATATACCTCCTGCATACCTTCTCGGTTATCGGAGTAGAAGAAATCCTTGCCAATCTCGTAAAATACTGAGTCGCATGAATGGATGATGCCCGAATGCAGGTTCATGTCGCCATGGCCGCTTTGCTCCCAGCAGTACTGACCATAGGCCCCGCCAAAACCAGTCCAATAACCCGTGCAGTAATAGGGCGTGTCAGGTGTTGCAATACCGTTGTTAATTGCTGCAATCGCAGTCAGCGGCTTGATGGTCGACGCCGACATATACTGACCAGAAATCGCCCGATTCATCAGCGGATAGTCGTTTTCTTCTGAGTTGAGATAGTCCCAGTCATCGTTTGAGATACCGCCGATGAAAGCTCCTGGCTCAAACGAAGGAACACTTGCCATAGCAAGAATGTCTCCATTGGTAGCATCGAGCACAACACAGGCACCTTTGCGACAATTCACATATCCATACTGGTGTGCCATCTCAATGGCATGCTGAAGGCCGTCTTCTGCTGCCTGCTGAATGCTTGCATCGATGGTAAGCATGACATCTGAGCCGCTCACAGCCGGAAGCGACGTTACCGAAGAGGTTACCGCTCCGTTGGCATCAACATAGACATTTCGCTCGCCACGAACCCCCTGCAACACGCTCTCAAATTGGAACTCAACCCCGGCTTGTCCTACCGTGTCTCCGCTTTCATACTGGATAGACGAGTTATCGGTAGAGTTTCGTGAGGCATCAAGCTGCTCCTCTGTAACAGCTCCGGTATAGCCTAAGACGTGTGCTGCAAGCGATCCAAAAGGGTAGCTTCGCTGGGTACGCTGCTCTACGGTGATACCCGGAAAGACATCGGAGTGCTCGGCAATAAATGCAACAACTGAGCGCGTTGCATCAACACATACCGTACGCACACTCTGCGCACCCTCAACGGTGTCTTGCAGCTTTCTTCTCACCGCAGCCCGCGGCATGCCTAACACATTGGCAAGAAGCTGAATCTCAAACTCATCATCGAGCACAGTGCCTTCTGCAACAACGGTAAGGCTCGGTCTGTTGGTGACCAGCTCAGTTCCGTTTCGGTCGAGGATGCGTCCACGAGGAGCGCGCGTTGTTATTGTTCTCAGTCGGTTTGATTCTGCTTGTTCAACATATTCTCGCGAACTCAGCAGCTGCATGCTCCATAAACGCGCGAGCAGCGTTGCCAGTATTGCTAATACACCAATACCAATCGCATTGATTCTGCCCTTAAAGCCGATATCATTATTTGAGCTATCTTCAGCAGAGCGTGCTTGAGGCTGAGGAGAGCCAATATCAACACGAAAACGCGAGCGTCCCTGTAAAACACGGACGATAACAATTGCGATTGTTGCAACAACAGCAATGATTCCCAGAATAAATAACAGAGTAGTGATGCTCACGATAGCTCCTAATTGCTGCTGGTATCAAAGTGTTTTGAGGAGCCATCACGAGGAAGCTGACCAGACAGGCCGCGCACATGACCACCGCGCATGAGGACGGCGCGACTAACCAGAAAGGCAACAAAGCTGAGCAAAATGCTGGGCACAATCTTGAATAAGATAAGGCCAAAAAGTGAGCTGGGACCACTCACTACAAGCATCGCAAGGTTGTAGAGAATGCTAACCACACAATCTGCCAGCAAAAACTGGCGTACCGCAGGCTGTCCACTTTGAGCAAAGCGCTCGGATGCTGCAAGTCCGAGTGCCCATGAGCTGAGCGACAACAACAAAGCCATCAGACCTATGGGGCCTGTCGTTGTGAGGTCAAAGAAAAGCCCTGAGAAAAACCCAACGAGAACAGCTGGAGGCCCTCCCAACGAGAACGCCAAACAAGCGCTCACCACCAAAGGCAAATTGATGAGACCACTTGCCGCACCAAGATTAGCTACAAACATGAGATGTATTACGGCACTCACGAGCGCAAGAATGACAAAGCGTCGTATTGATTGTAGGCGTGTTGTCTCATGAGAAACCAAGGCCATGATTAGTTCTCCTCCTCGGCTTCTGCATCCTGCGTATATTCATCGGTGTCTTCTGCGTTTTCAGCTGGCTCAGCTTCATCCGAGCTCAACTCAGATTCTGCGGTGGATGCCTGCTCATTGTTTGCAACAGTAGGTGCATTTGTGGGAGCAGAAGCTGCGGCATCTTGGCGGTCTGCCTCGCTCACATCATCTGCCGTTGCCTGCTGTTCTTCTGTCAGCGAAGTAATCACGATAACTTCTTCGTAGGTGTTAAGAGCACTCAGTGGTGTCAGCCTAATCTCGTAGTACAGCCCTCCTGTGGGCTTATCGACATGGGCAACTTTAGCTAAGGGAAGACCCTTGGGAAAAACGCCACCAATACCACTTGTTACCACCATATCACCGGGCTCTACCGACTGATCTGTGCGAACCAAGTTGAGGCTCAGACTACCATCAGCAGAACCAACAACCATGCCCTGAGCTCGGCTCGATTGCAACATGGCAGAGATTGATGAGTGCTCATCACTCATCAGTCTCACAACCGACGACGACAGACCACACTCAATGATTTGACCAATGATGCCAGCAGAATCACTCACTGGCATGCCAACAGCAAGTCCGCTCGAACTCCCTTTGTCAATGGTGACACTCGAGACCCATGAGTCTGTTGAGTTTGAGACGATACGCGCTGAGGTTGACTCGAGCTTGTAGCTGTTTTTGAGACCAAGCAGGGCTTCGAGCCGTATGGCTGTTTGCTCTGCCTCTCGAAGCTCAGTGAGCTCTGCGGTGAGCCGCTCGTTTTCTGCTTTGAGCTCTGAGAGTGTCTCAGGAGTGGCCGTCGCATCATCCATGGCAGAGCCGATTCCTGTGAAAGGAGAGCTGATGATAGCTCCGAGCGTTCGCACAGGGGTCGTCGCCACACTCACAACAGAACGCACTCCATGCAAGGGACCAGTCTCACCCTCACGCACACTCACCGTGATGAGGACAAGCGACAGTATCACGAGCACAACGAGCAAACGCCCGCCGGTACTCTGTCTTCTTACCCGCATGCGTTTGGGTTTTGAACCCAAGGATGGACGAGCCATATTATCCAGCGCTTTGTACGAATCCGCCAGAGAGAGCGTTTGCTTCGAGCACCTTTGCACAGCCGTTGACAACGTTTTCTAAGGCAGTGGGGCTCACATTGACAGGAACGCCCGTCTCCTCACGCAAACGCTGATCAAGACCGCGCAACATACCGCCGCCGCCGGTCAGCAAGATGCCATAATACATGAGGTCACTCGCAAGATCAGGCGGTGTAATGTCGAGCGCGTCTTTTACTGCCTTGGTTACCTCATCTAAGGGCTTATCTAAGGCACGGCGTATCTCTTCGCTCTCAATGCGCACCGTCTTGGGAAGTCCACTCATGACGTCACGGCCATTGACCTCAACATCGAGTTCTTCTGCAAGAGGTGCTGCACTGCCAACCTTAATCTTGATATCTTCGGCGGTGCGCTCTCCAATGGAGAGGTTATAGGCATCTCGCACGTGCTCAAGAATGGTGCTATCAAACTTGTCGCCAGCCACGCGAATCGAGCGCGATACCACAATGCCGCCCATGGCGATAACGGCAACCTCAGTTGTGCCACCGCCAATATCGACAATCATCGAGCCGGTGGGGTCTTCAACTGGAAGGTCTGCACCAATCGCTGCAGCCATTGGCTCTTCAATGAGGTAGGCCTGACGTGCTCCCGCTGAGATGGTTGCCTCAAAAACCGCACGCTTTTCGACGCTCGTCACGCCAGATGGCACACATACCACCACGCGCGGCCGCGGCGACCACGGATACTGGCGATCGCGCGCCTTATCTATGAAGTAGCGCAGCATGACCTCGGTAACATCAAAGTCGGCAATAACGCCGTCTTTGAGCGGGCGAATTGCAACGATTGAACCGGGAGTTCTGCCAACCATGCGTTTGGCGTCAGCGCCAACTGCCAGCACGCGCTCCTCATTCTTATCGATAGCAACAACCGAAGGCTCATTGAGGACAATACCCTTGTCACGGACAGATACAAGGGTATTTGCCGTGCCAAGATCGATTGCGAGGTCTCCCCCGTATTCCCCAAATAATGCGTCGAGAATCGACATTGCTCAACTCCTCGTGGGCAAACTACTCTTGCGGAGCAGTCTCTGCCTCAGGCTCTTCTGTGGGCTGCTCAGCTCCAGCTTCTGCGGTAGCTGCATCTTCAGTCTGCTCACCTTGGGCCTCAGCCAGCGCTTCTGAGTTTGTTGCTGCCTCTTCAGTTGCGGCTTGTGTGCTCGTATCCAAGGTACCCGAAGTCGACACTGTGGGATTTCCCTCCCCCAGTGAGGTATACTCAGCGTTTACCTGCGACACCTTCCAGCCAATACCGTCGCGAACCATGTTGACAACATAGCTTTGGCTGCCACCTTCAGCAAGTGCTGCTACAACGCGAACACTCGAGTTATTCATGTCACAATCAATACCCGACAAGCTAATCTTGGCATCTACCGGAAGGATTGCCTCGATATCTGAGCGCTCATCACTCGAAACTGAGGGGGCCAACACATTTCCAATGTCGCCAGAGTCTGCTTCTTTGAAGAGCTGCTCGACCACCATCTCTTGTGTGGGCCAACCATAACCGTGCATATACATCCATGCACCAGCACCAGCCAGTGCTGCAAGCAAGAGCAACAGCAAGAAAACCTTCAGACCACAACCGCGACGCTTTTTGCGGAAGCTCTTCTTAATCTCCTGCTGCATAATCTCGTTCTCGGTGACCTCAAAGAAGCCCGTATCTTCTGGTGAGGGCATGTACTCGCCCGTGCTTCCGGCTGGGTCGAGCGGATCGTAGCCGCCGCCAAAGCCAGCAGCTGCCAACAGGGCGTCAGTTTCAGAAGGAGAAGTTCCTACAACGGCAGCAACTGCACGAGATGCTGCTTGAAACGATGCACTCTGGGTCTCACTGAGCTCAAAAGTGCCATCAGCGGTTGCGTGAGCATAGGCGTCAACTGCCTCGCTCATGCGGTTAGCAGCAACATAAGCTCCACCAAGCTCAGCATAGATTGAGTTTTGGCTTGCTGTCGAGAAGTCAAGAGCCGTGCGGAAGGCTTCAATAGCATCAACAGGGCGACCAAGCTGCATAAAACACTTGCCAAGTTTGGTGAGCGAATCAGAAGGATCAGGGTTGTTCTCATCAATGGCAGCATTGCGATAAGCAATGCCTGCCTGACGGAAGTCACCCCGACGTGTTTGGGCGTTACCCAGAGCAACGTAGGCTTTATAGGGTGTTGCATATGATGGGTCTTGCGAGGCAGTTGTCAGTGCATCGATTGCTGCCGAGACATCACCTGCTGCAAGCAAAGCACGTCCACGGTTGCACGACAAGGCGCCAACCTTGCCATAACTCACATCATCCAGAGCAGCTTTGTATGCCTGAGCTGCATCTGCATACAGACCAAGCTTCATGAGGGTGTTGCCCCTTAAGTGCTGAGTTGCTCCGTCTGTGGCTGTCTCATCAAGTGCCGCAAGAGCTGAAGCCCAATCGCCTCGCTGGTAGGCATCCTTAGCCAAATCATAAGCCTGTTGATCCACGTTTTCTCCTTCGTTCGCCTTGCCTTATTGCTCACAAGAACTCAGTGCAAGTGTTTTATTGCTCGTTTACGACTATGCCTATTCATGCTCAATTCTGATTGAGTTGATAACATCTCCTGCACGAAGCTCTGCAATGACATCGAGACCTTCGCTTGCTACACCAAAGACGGTATAACCTGAGTCAAGAAAATGCTGAGGTCCCAAGCAGAAATAGAACTGAGAACCAGCAGAGTCGGGGTTTTGAGAGCGCGCCATTGCAAGCGCTCCGTCAACATGTGAGTTATTGGGATTGGTGGTGTACTCTTGGCGAATCCTATAGCCAGGACCACCGGTGCCGGGCATGCCGTGAGGGCCAGCTCCACCTTGAGCCACCTGCTCGGCGGTCATATCGCGCGTATTAGGACAGCCACCTTGAATGACAAATCCCGGCTCATAACGATGGAACTTCAAATCATCATAGAAACCCGACGAAGCGAGTTCGCAGAAGTTTGCAACATGTATAGGAGCACCCTCACTGTCGAGACGTGCCCGAATCGTACCCTTGCTCGTATCGAAGACGGCAACTTCATCTCCTACCAGCTCATAACTTGGCTCATACAGAGGGTCACCAAAAAAGCCCATGGCTGTCCTTTCTCTGTGTGCGGCGGGCTTTCTGTCCCACCCATTCATAGCTTGCAACCCGATATTCTACCAGCATTTCGCCCATTCCTTGGGGCATTCACATACTTGCCATCCACATTGAATCTCAGCTTGAATTATGCGGGCACGTTTAATGGTCTGCTCCCTGACAAGCTTACTCCTGTGGTTTCCATACTTCATAGTTATCCTCAAAGTGGATTCTGTATACATCTTTTCCTGTTTGGGCATCACGCTGAGCTGCTACTGGACCAAAAACCACCGCCTCATCAGGAGGGTTTTCTCCAAAAGCAACTGAAGCATCCCACAGCTGTCGCAAGGCGTCGAGCTGGTTTCTCAGGTAGTTTCCCAAGGTTTGGAGCTGAAAGATGTTGTCGGTATAACGATCGTAATCGGGGTCTGATCCATCAAAGCTTGAGAGCGTTTGGATAAAGTTGCTGAGCTCGAGCGCCAACGCTTCGCTTTCAGCGAGCGCCGCTTGTCGCTCAGCCAAGCTTCCACTCACCGCATGTTCCTGTGCGCGCTTCTCCACCTCGTCGATTCGCTGTGCGTACTCTCCGAGTTGCTGCCAGCTTGCAAGCAGACGACTGTAGAGGTTTTCTGGCACGGCATTTTGCTGCTCTTTTTCTGCCACCGCTTTTCGGTCTTGACCAGTCAAAGCCTCGATGAGTCCGGGAAATCCTGCCATAGATACATCTGCAGCAGAATCTGTTCCCGTTCGTTGTATGCTACCGAACTTGTCTGCAGACCACCAAAAGAAACCACCCACCAAAGCAATGGCAACAACGCAGGCCATGAGATAAGCACCTATCTTTGGTGGTTGTTCGTCGGCATAAGCATCTGCTATCTCTTCTTGCGAAGGAATGACACTTTCTGGTAACTCTGACTGCTGAGACTCTCGCTGAACCCCTTGTGCTGCAAGCAAGCTGTCTTCATGGGGCGTCTGACACTTGGGACACACCACAGCATCCTCAGGTATCAGCGCCCCACATGCATGGCAGTAATTCAGCTCCAACAGTGGCATTGAGCTCGTTGTTGACACATCTGCATGGCAGGCAGGACATATGAGAGAACCATCCTTGATATGGGTCTCGCAATAGGGGCAAATCATGACGTGCTTCCTTAGGTCTGCTTCGTTCAAACTTCGTTGGTAGTCGTTTGCTGCACTAGTTTTGCGTATTGAGCTGTTTCAGTACGTAGGGCAAAATGCCACCTTCACATAAATAAGCCGCTTCGGTTGGTGTGTCCACACGTACGTTACAGTCAAAGCTTATCTCTGTACCTGATGGATGTACAGCAGTAACGGTACAAGACATCTGTGCTGGGTCGTAATGCTCAAAGTCGATGCTCGATACTGAGAAACTCTCACTGCCGTCAAGCCCCAGTGACTCAGTGGTGTTGCCCTCACATAACTCCAGAGGAACAATTCCCATGCCAATGAGGTTTGACCGGTGGATGCGCTCAAAGCTCTCAGCAATAACTGCTCTCACACCCAGCAAGAAAGGTCCTTTTGCTGCCCAGTCGCGACTCGACCCTGAACCATACATCTTGCCAGCCAGTACAATGAGCTCGACGTCATGCTGTGCGTAGTCAACTGAGGCATCAAAGATTGACTCAAGGTCGCCGGTAAGCATGTTGGTTGTCCAGCCACCGAGACGCCCCTTGGCAAGTGCATTCGAAAGACGAACGTTTGCAAAGGTGCCTCGTGCCATCACCTCATCATTACCACGGCGAGAACCGTAGCTATTGAACTCATGCAGCTCTACACCTGCATTTTTGAGATAGTACGCAGCGGGAGAATCAGCTGCGATTGTGCCTGCTGGCGAGATATGATCGGTCGTAACAAAATCGCCCAAGAGTGCCAAAACGCGGGCTGCGTTAACAGCAAACTCAGGGCTTTGTTGTGCGAGTTCAAAATAGGGAGGTCGCCTCACGTAGGTCGATGACTTATCCCAGCTAAAGGTCTCTGACTGCGACACATCAATGGCACGCCAACTCTCATCGCCCTCGATAAGACCCGCAAAGCCTTCCTCATACAAACTCGGATCGAGCACCTCGCGCATGACAGCATAGATCTCATCTTCTGTTGGCATCACATCAGAAAGAAAGACCTCCGTGCCGTCGGGCGAGACACCCACCGGCTCGCTACTCAAATCAACATCCATCGTGCCCACCAACGAGTAGGCAACCACGAGCGCAGGTTGGCAGAGGTAGTTTTGGGCAACATCTGGATTGATGCGTCCCTCAAAATTGCGGTTGCCCGACAATACACTGGTCAGCTCAAGCTGAGAGGTCACTTCTTTGAGGCAATCGTTTATCTCGCCCGAATTTCCAATACAGCTCATGCAGCCAAAACCGCAGGTATAAAAGCCCATGGCGTTGAGGTTTTTGAGCAGGCCCGAGCGCTCGAGCAACAACTCTGTTGCATGAGATCCTGGAGCCAACACGCGCTTGACCCACGGCTGTGGATGCAAGCCAGCCTCTTCTGCTTTTCTTGCAACAAGGCCAGCCGCGAGCATCATGGCAGGGTCGGTTGCAGTCGTGCAGCTTGTGATGGCAGCAATCGCAATGGTGCCATGTCCAAGCGCTACTTCTGTGCCCTCACAGCTCAGCGTTACGCGCTCATCCATATCGGCATGTCCGTGCTCTGCTGATGCGAAGCGCACGCGTTCTTTGAGCTCAGATGGGGCAAGACGGTCGTGCGGGCGAGACGGACCAGCAAGGCTCGGCTCTACACTCGACAAATCAAGCTCGATAATGCGACCATACTCTCGGGCGCCTGTCTCGCCAAAGCAGCCCTGCGCTTTGAGGTACGCCTCGGCAAAGGCAACTTCTGCTTCATCGCGGCCCGTGAGACGCATGTAATCCATCACGGCTTCGTCGGGGCAGAAGAAGGTTGCCGTAGCGCCATATTCGGGAGTCATATTTGAAACACATGAGCGCTGCGTGGCACTCAGGCGAGAAACTCCCTCACCAAAGACCTCTACAATGCATCCCACAACGCCTTCTGCTCGCAAAAGCTCAGCAAAACGAAGCGCCAAGTCCATGCCTGAGCATCCAGCAGAGAGCTCACCTGTCAGATGAAGGCCAACCACCTCGGGAACAAGCATGGAAATGGGCTGTCCCAACGCCGCGGCCTCAGCTTCGATGCCTCCCACTCCCCAACCAAGCACGCCAATACCGTTTGCGGTGGTGGTGTGAGAGTCAGTGCCAACGAGCGAATCAAAGCAGGCAAGCTCGCAATCTTTCTCAAGGCTGTCGGTGGTAACCAACTTGCAGAAACGCTCGATGTTGAGCTGGTGGCAAATTCCCTGTCCGGGAGGCACCACCTCAACATTATCAAAGCTTTGCTGCGACCATTTCAAAAATGCAAAGCGCTCGGCATTTCTTTGTGCCTCAATACGGAGGTTCTCTTCTTCTGCGATGGCACAGCCTGCAACATCGGCAGTAACCGAGTGGTCAATGACCAAGGTACAGGGAATCTGCGGGTTGACCTTTGAGGGATCTCCTCCTGCCTGCAGCATGGCATCTCGCATGGCGGCAAAGTCAACAAACACAGGCACACCCGTAAAGTCTTGAAAGAGCACGCGTGCCGGCATAAACTCGATTTCCTCGCCAGCCTCTTTGGACGACGCTGCAGCAATAATCTTTTGAGCAGCCGCTTGTGCAAGCTCATCAGTTGCGGCTCGTCGGATCACGTTTTCAAGAAGAACAACCAACGAACGTGGGAGCTTTTGGGCCCCTGGTATCTCAGATACGTCAATGTAGCTCCTGGTGATGCCTGCGCACGTGAGCTCTTTTCCTCTCCGAGCAACACTAACGGCTTGAGCTATCTCCTTTTCGTATTGCATTATTTCCAACCTCTCTCAAGAGTTTTGTCGCGGGCGTATCATGTGTTCCCAGCTTGCGCGTTTGAGTGTAAATCAGCTCAAATAAGATGAGCGACACCGCAACGTCACAGAGCAAAAACACCCACATGTTCATGCTCATCGTACTAATCCTAAAGAACGAACCAAAGAACAGACAAGCAACTGTAATAAAAGCGATAACAAAGGCAAGCAACGCCCCTCGCAAGGTATTGAGAGGATGCGAGATGTGCCAGATAAGAAAGATACCAACCGCCGCTGTTACCAGCATGCACAGGGTTGAGGTTTGCTCAAAGCTCAAGCCAAGTATCTCTTGGGCAAACAATATGGCGGTCACGCCAAAAGCAACGGCAAAAGATGCCGGCAGTGAGTGTCGCAACACGTTGATGAGAAAAACACCTTTCACGCGGTCATGATTTGCTTCAAGTGCCAGAACAAATGACGGAATGCCAATGACTGAGGTAGAGATGAGCGACATCTGAATGGGCAAAAAGGGATACGGCGGCATGATGATGCAGACAAGAGTAAGCAGAGTTGAGTAGACGGTCTTGACCAAAAAGAGCGACGCTGAGCGCTGAAGATTGTTGATGGAGCGCCTGCCTTCAGCCACCACCTGCGGCATATGGGCAAAATCGCTGTCAACAAGGACCACATCTGATACATTGCGCGCCGCCTCTGAACCAGACGCCATTGCAACCGAACAGTCTGACTCACGCAGCGCCAACACATCGTTGACCCCGTCTCCGGTCATGGCAACCGTATGACCGGTTTCTTGGAGTATGTGAACGAGGTCTCGTTTTTGTTGAGGAGTCACGCGCCCAAAGACACGATACTTCTCGGCTGCGTCGCGCAGGACATCGTTGCTTGTCAGTGTTGTCGCATCTATATAATGGTCTGCATCGGGAACACCTGCGGCCTGTGCCACCGCACTCACCGTCTTTGGGTCGTCTCCCGAGATAACGTTGATGCGCACACCTTGCTCAAGAAAGAAGCCCAAGGTTTCAGGGGCAGACTCACGGATTTTGTCTGAAATGGCAATCATGCCGAGAGGATGTACCTCACCAGTGATAGCACCCTCATCATCAAAGCCATCGCAGCGTGCAACAACGAGTTTTCTCCACTGATCAGGAAGTCCATCAAAGCGCTCCATGAATTGTTGAGACTGCGCTCCAAGCACAAACTGAGCAGCCCCTAAGACATAGGCAGTACCATCACCACACACGCAACCCGAATACTTACGAGCAGAAGAAAAAGCGATGGAGCGACGATAGCCCTGAGAAGATATGCTCGCTGCCCGTTTGTCTGCCAAGATTGCCTTTGCTGTCTCGTTGGTATCATCGTTTGAGCGCACAACGGCAACGGCAGCCTCAAAGGCTTCTTGAGCTTGAGGACTCGTCTTTCCGGCCGCATCATAAGCACCCACAAACTCCATACTACCGGTTGTTATGGTGCCGGTTTTGTCGAGACACAACACATCAACTCGAGCGAGCGTCTCCACACAATACGAGCGCTGAACCAGTACCTGCTGGCGAGCAAGACGAATGGTAGCAATGGCAAGCACCGCCGACGTCAACAGCACCAAGCCTTGGGGAATCATGCCAATGACCGCGGCGATGGTGGTGAGAATGGCTTGGTTGATGTCGCCAAGATCCATATAGCTTCGTATGAAAAGTGCGATTCCCAACGGCACAAGCACCATTGTTGAGTAGCGAATAATGGCAGAGAGGGTCCCCAATATCTCAGAGTTGCTGTGCTTGGCTGTCTTTGCTTCGTTGGAAATGCGAGCAGCGTACGCATCTTCACCCACGCGTGTGAGTCGTGCAACCATCGTTCCCACATCAACAAACGAGCCGCTCATGAGCTCGCTTCCCACGCTTTTTGATACCGCGTCGCTCTCGCCAGTCAAAAGCGACTCGTTCATGTGAGCTTCGCCCGAAACCACAACAGCGTCTGCTGGCACTTGGGCTCCTCGAGACAACACAATCAAATCGTCGAGAACCAACTGATCGGGAGCAATCTGCTGTTCATGCCCATCTCGTATCACCCGCACTGGCGACGAAGCAACAATGGCGAGCTTGTCGACCAGCTGTTTTGCCCTGAGCTCCTGAAAAATGCTCACCACAATGTTGGATATTACCGCAAACAAAAACAGAAGGTTTCTATATGAACCTGTGAAAAAAACGAGAAGTGCCAAGCCAAAGTTGACGGCATTAAAGAGGGTCAAAATGTGGCCGAGAAAAATCTGACCAACGCTCTTTGTTTTGGCTCCTGCATTGATGTTTATCTGTCCGCGTTGGCGTCGCTGTTCAACTTCGACAGATGTTAAACCAACAAGCTCAGAGGCTTCATGGGTAGCCGTGCTTGTTGTTGTGTTGCCTTGCAAACTCGAACTCCTGCTGTCACTCACCACAGTTTGTACAACTCTCTCTTCTTTGCGTCGTGCTGCGAATTTTCATCCACAGGTCACGCATGTCTCAATCAATTCACGAATTACATCTTATCTCATGACACAAATTCTCGCGCTGACCTATAATCTAAGAGCTTTCAAGCTTTGCCCCCTTAGCTCAGAGGATGAGAGCGTTCGCCTCCGGAGCGAAAGGCCGTGGGTTCGAATCCCCCAGGGGGCACCACACACAACAGGTCAGGGTTTCGCACATGTGCGCCCTGGCCTTATTTGTTGCTTTGTGTTGGAGCGCTGTGTAGCGCTTGACCTCCGTGCGCTCGGCGCTTGGTGCTCGGCTCTCGCTCTGCCAAAAAGCCCAGTGTTGCTGCGTGTGTGGAACTTAAGAAACGCATGCTCTCCATGTCCAAAACGTTGCAACTTTATCCGCTCGCTCGTTGCTGTAGTACCATGCCGTATGCATATAAAACAGTCCGCAAATAGCTTGCTAGGAGGATATATATGATTGCTGTTATTAATGAAAAAGCGTCGTCTGAGCAGCTCGAACACTTTATAGCTTGGATAGAAAGTAAGGGACTTGCTGCCCACGTTTCAGAAGGTGAACACGAGACGATTATCGGACTCGTTGGTGATACCTCAATCATCGATCCATTTTTGCTCGAAAGCATGGACATCGTTGAGCGAGTCCAGCGGGTATCCGAACCCTTTAAGCAGGCCAATCGCAAGTTCCATCCAGAAGATACCGTTATCGACTGTGGTCGGGGTGTCAAGATTGGTGGAGGACACTTTGCTGTCATTGCAGGTCCCTGCTCAGTTGAAGGCAAAAACCTCATCGAAATTGCTCGAGCTGTTAGGGCAGCGGGAGCAACCATGCTTCGTGGTGGTGCCTTCAAACCCCGCACGTCTCCGTACGCCAACCAAGGCATGGGAGCTGCTGGCCTCGACCTGCTCTGCGAAGCCCGAGAAGAGCTCGACATGCCCATCGTGACCGAGATTATGGATCCGCGAGACATTGAGTTGTTTGTCGACCGCGGCATTGACGTGCTTCAAATTGGAGCTCGAAACTCTCAAAACTTTCCCCTGCTCAAAGAGGTTGGTCGCTGCAACATTCCGGTGCTGCTCAAACGTGGTATGGCAGGCACCATTGATGAGCTTCTCATGAGCGCTGAATA
>JAFUCQ010000008.1 GCA_017459605.1 Atopobiaceae bacterium | reverse complement strand
TCAACCAGAGACTTCAAAGCGGAACCCGAGCGGTTTTGCTGTTCTTTGGACTGCAATGTTTCAATCGATTTAGTCTCACACTTTGCGCAAAACTGGGCACCTGCTGGAAACTCTGCACCACACACACGACAGTACACGCGGTCTCAACCTCCTTCCTTTTTCTCATGAGGCGGCATACTTCCACTGCCTACCTAAAGGCAAAAACCAACCACCACACCTTTCTCCTCGTTTGCCTTGGCATAAAACGATGGGTCTCCGTCAGCTGAAACACTCCTCCCCTTACCGGAGGATGGGGAGGTGGAGCGCAGCCACCACTCTCCACCAAGCGAGAGGGCCTAATTATCCGCATAGTTGTCAATCGACTGCTGGGAAAACGCCAGGTATTGCGATCCCTCAGCGTTGATGATTGAGTTGTAGAGACCGCTGTTAGAGGGATTCGACTGATACTCCCAGTCCACTGGCCCACATACCTCGACAACCGAAGGAAGCCATAGGGAGTCCTCCGTTTCGGTAACGCTAGATACAGACCTTGCTTCACCAGAGTTGTTTGTTAGCTTGTATGCCGGAACGATTGCCGATGAGACCTCGTTCGGCAGGGATCTCCACAGGTCACTAGACAGCCACGTGCGCATACCTGACGACTGCCAACCTCCGCTGATGGTTTCGTTTGAGTGCATCGGACGGTACGCGACTATTCCATCACTAAGAAATGAGAGTCCGGCCTTGCCGGAGGCAGTATCTGCTTTGTCATGCCAAACGCCGACGACCCTCATGTGCATCGTCTTGCCGTCGGAAAGCCTTACATCCTTAATCTCACCTAGGAGCTTTCCCGAAGAATCGACTAGGTTGTAGCGTATGGCCACTTCCATAGCTGCTGTGCCCGTTGTGCAGCTTTCTATTTCCTCTGCAATGGACTTCAGCTCGTCCCAAGAGTACTCGTTTAGGCCTTTTCTGACTGGGACGGTATTGTCATTCTTTTCAACTGAGCTTTCGGGGTTCTCGCTCGTAATCGTATTATCTTCTTGAGCGGCGTTGAATGGTACTTCCACCTCGCTGGATTCCATAGCGTCATTGCTGCCCGGATAGCCCTCGACCTGTAAGCCGGTATTACCGGCGCTATCCTGATCGGCATGCCCCCCGACCAGCGGAGAAACAAACGGCAGGCTCTCGATATACTCAGGCATCTGTATGCTGGGCAGATTGTCTAGCAGACCGAGACACCATGCTCCCACAACCACCACTCCCGCTAAGAGAACAGTCGTGACGATTGTCAACGGGAGTGCCCAACGCCTTTTCTTCAGTTTATGTTCGGGGAGAATGGACAGAGGCGGATCTATCTGTTTCGTTACATCAGACTTAACGTTCCCATAAGCGTTGGGAGCGTCCTCCATTCCATCGAGTTCTTGGGGAAGGCCGCAAAAGGTGCAGTACTTAACTCCATCCTTGATCTGCTTTCCGCAATACTGGCAATACATGGACTCCACCTATCACATGAAGCCATGCGCACGGTTATATGCCGCAGCGAGGGAGTTAACGTTCCGGATGACCGCATGGTAGCCGACAAGAGACGCAATGCCGAACGTCAGCAATCCGAGCAAATACCAGAGCAGGAAGGACGAGCCCTTCTCTGCCACCGCAATTCCGTAGCGAGGGGCATTCAGATACACCCTGTTGGCGATCTTGTACCACCAGTAAACACCGTAGATTCCCAAGGTGACGATGTTCAGCAGTATGAATGCGATAAGCCCGCCTGTCTTCTGGTCATCATCCGCGCACATGGTATTCATATCCTGGGCCATCTTGTAGACGAAGTAATAACCATATATGCCAAGCGTCAAGATGGTGAAGAGAATGTACTTCAGGAGCCCGCGGTTTGTCATAATCCTTCTGGCAGGACCACCCAGTTCCGGAGTAGTGGCAGGTCGCCACTCAGTCGCTGATGGTTGTAAAGATCCCGACGCTATGATGGCGTTACTGGGTAACTGCACACGTCTTTCACGAAGAGTCGGAGCAGGAGAGCTTCCCATCCGATTATCAATTGAAGCTCCGCATGAAGAGCAGAATTTCGTTCCCGTGGGCAATTGATGACCGCACTTGGGGCAAAACATGAACTAACCTCCACATTCAAAGATAGCTTCCTCAAAGTCGACATTACCTTCACAGCGTCTCCTTCTGAGGTGCCAAAGTCTCTGTACGAGTAAAGCAGTACTTGATTGTTAGTCTTTAGTATAATAACGAGAAGGACAACGGCCGTCCAAGACTTGACGCTTTCCGAATCTGGCATGTCCGAAACACGCTAAGCTGCATCAAAGATTAGTGACTAGGACCACCGTCACTGCCGGCCATAAGATCGGCCTTTTATAATGAACTCCTTGCCCTTCAGGTAATAGCTTCCCTCGTTCTCCAACGCTTCATTTCTTCTTGCCACACGTTCATAGGTCCTTGACCTTATGTTTCCCCGACTGCTGCTCAGCACTAGGGTGCCATCATCCTTGACGGTGTACCTGTCGCAGCTTTCTAACCATGCGCCATCGTATGTAAACGGAACAGAACACGTGCCATTCTCCTCAAAGACGAGCACTTCCGATCCACTCTCGTTTGACCACGTACCAACCACGGACGCCTTCGAATTGCCTGTATTCAACAAGCCAGCTACAACGCCGACAACTCTTGGGATAGCAAATACTGCGAGCACAACAATTGCGACGGCAGCGATAATCGGCACCATTTTTGAAATGAGAGACGGTCTTATTCCAGTATCAAATGAAGCCGGAACCGTATAATCTACCTGTTTGGTTGCGCAGGATGATGATTCGCCAGCACTAGCAGTTATCTGTGCGCCGGTTTTTGCGCCGCACTTTGGGCAAAACTTTGCACCTTCAAGAATCTGATTGCCACACTTGGGACAAAACATATCCACCCTTCCTATCAGCGATACCTTCAATTGCCTGCCTTTGCCACCGAAAGGTGCTCATACGCTTAACAAGTAACTTGAGCAAATGAGACTCAATGCGCAGTTGTTAGTCTTTAGTATAACAATCCAGGCATGCTTAGTAGCATTGGTATCATCAAGCTCAAGACAAACGGCTATCTAGACGCTTCCACTTGTCCAATCAACGCATTGTTTGCCTTCTCGTCGTTCTATGGAGATGGGAGATCATCGAATTCAGCTGCACTGTATCGCTTAACGTACCAACCACGAAAATCGAAGTATTCTTGCAGATCCTTGTCATTGAAGTCACGTGCATAACGAGCATATATCTCATTACGGGCTATCTCCAGCTCCCAGTCTGACAATGCTTGGATTTCGGTCTTCGAGTAATACCTCGAGCTGCTTACAGCAAGTATGTAATCACTAAGTCCTGAATAATCCCGCGTGATTGGAGAATGCGTTTTGTTTATTAGCTTCTTGAACGTCTCACCAGGACACTTAGAGCAATCCCCATGCACCCCGACGCCAGTGCCATAAGCCCGCAGGCAGCAAGCGCTAGTTTTGCCGATTCAGAGTTATCGACTTCTCTCGCTATGCCATTTGAAGCGGCCTTGAGCACTAGGTCGTACTGACCATCTCCATTCTCATCAATTTGCATGGTGGTGAATTCTGCTCTTTCGAGAGTCATACTTGCAGCCATCCGATTACTAACCTCAACATCAAATTCGCGCAGATCTGTATAGTCACCCTCATCATCAACCAAGCCGAACGTACATTTCATGCTTCCGTCTGCATAGCCATAGAACTTCACATCGTACGCTGGGCCCTCTTCAACACGTAGCACCTTTACGCGGTCATCGCTTCCTTCGATATCTTCATACGTTATGGTGCCAAAGCTTGAGCGGTCACGCGTTCCATCCGCAGTTGAACGTAAGGTCTCCCCGTTATATGTAACCTCAATGTCAACGGGGCAAGCGGCGCGCAGATACAGATAGCGTTTACCGCTGATTTGTTGGGCGATATCTGCAAAGAATGCGTCTAAGTCAGCGGCATCTTCTATCTC
>JAFUCQ010000049.1 GCA_017459605.1 Atopobiaceae bacterium | reverse complement strand
GATGTAGCAGCTGACAGCACCATCATCCTGAAGGATGCTCCGCTGCCTGAGAATCCTGAGGTACTCATCTCTAAGACTGACGCTACTAACAGCGCTGAGCTGCCTGGAGCTAAACTCATCATCACCAATGACGCTAACGAGGTTGTTGAGTCCTGGACCTCTACCTCCACTCCGCATAAGGTCAAGCTTGCTCCGGGCAACTACATGCTGACTGAGGTGACCGCACCTAAGGGCTATGAGGTCGCTGAGTCCATCTACTTCGCCGTTGACGAGAATGGTCTGATTGGTTCCGACAAGGTTGAGATGCAAGATGCTCCCACACCTGAAGAAGAGGTTCCTGTCGTTGAGACCACTACCTATACGGTATCCAAGGTTTGGAATGACTCTGACAACGTTGACGGCATCCGCCCGAGCACTGTTGATGTCATCCTGCTGGCAGACGGTGTTGAGGCAGGACGTGCAACCCTGCATGCCTCCACAGGCTGGAGCCACACCTGGACCGACCTTGCCATGTACAACGCATCTGGTGCATCCATTGTCTACAGCGTGGTTGAAGACGGTGTTGCTGCTGGCTACGTTAGCTCAGTAAACGGCAATGTCATCACCAACACTCACACACCTGAGATGACGAGCGTCTCCGGCACCAAGACTTGGAATGACGCAGATGATCAAGATGGTGTACGTCCCGCAAGCATCACTGTTGAGCTTCTCGCTAATGGCCAGCAGGTCGCAAGCAAGAACGTAAGCGCTGCTGACGGCTGGTCCTACAGCTTTGGCAACCTGCCCAAGTACTCCAATGGCAGCGAGATTACCTACACCATCCGTGAGGCTATGGTTGGTGGCTATAGTGCCAACTACTATGGCTATGACATTACCAACACCTATACACCTGGTAGCACCAACGTCACCGTTACCAAGGCATGGGTCGACCAGAACAACAAGGATGGCATCCGTCCTGCAAGTGTTGTCGTGGCTCTGTCCGCAAACGGTTCAGTTATTGACACTCAGGTCCTGTCCGATGCCAACAGCTGGACCTACACCTGGAATGGTCTCGATGAGATGAACGGTGGTGCATATATTGCCTACAGTGTTGACGAGACCTTTGTGCCTGAGGGCTATGGCATGTCCATGACCGGTGTTGACAACAACTTCGTCATTACGAATACCCACGTGCCCGAGGAGCCGCAAGACGCGCAGGTTGACATCTCCAAGACAGATGCCGCAACCAGCAACGAGCTGCCCGGTGCAGAGCTTATCATCCGCGATGCAAGCGGTAAGATTGTTGAGTCCTGGATTTCCACGACCACACCTCACCGTGCAACCCTCAAGCCTGGTGCTTATACCTTGACTGAGGTACAAGCCCCCGCTGGTTACGTCCTGTCCGAAGAAACCATTGCATTTGTGGTTGACGGTGGCGGCGTTGTAGGCGGTCCCATTGAGATGAAGAACGAGCGCGTTCCTGAGGCTCCTGAGAATCCTGAGGTTGTTATCGCAAAGACTGATGCAACTACAGCAAAAGAACTGCCTGGAGCTAAGCTCATTATCACCAAGCGTGGCACGGGTGAGGTCGTGGCAAGCCACACCTCCACCTCCGAGCACTGGAAGATTACGCTCGAGCCAGGCGACTACACCTTGACCGAGCTCACCGCTCCTAAGGGTTATCAGGTAGCCGAATCCATCGACTTCACCGTTGATCAGAATGGTCTTGTTGGTTCCGATAAGGTCCACATGGTAGATGCACCTGAGGAAGAGCCTGAGATTCCTGAGGAGCCCACGACACCCGAGGTCGTTATCTCCAAGACCGATGCAACCACGTCAGAAGAGCTTCCTGGCGCACGACTTATCATTACCGTCAAGGGCACTGAGAACATCGTTGCCGCACATG
This sequence comes from Atopobiaceae bacterium, assembly GCA_017459605.1. Lineage (GTDB taxonomy): Bacteria > Actinomycetota > Coriobacteriia > Coriobacteriales > Atopobiaceae > RGIG4373. The sequence continues at coordinate 28,902 of JAFUCQ010000049.1, read as the reverse complement.
TCTCAACAAACGAGCCGTGGAAGGTAGCCCTCAATCCTGGTGAGTACACCCTCACTGAGGTCACCGCACCTAACGGTTACGAGGTTGCTGAGTCCATCGACTTTGTGGTTGATCAGAACGGTCTTGTCGGGTCTGACAAGGTTGAGATGAAAGACGCTCCGATTCCTGTCACACCTGAGGTTGTTATCTCCAAGACCGACGCTGCTACAAGCGCTGAGCTGCCAGGTGCCACTCTCATCATCAAGGATGCTTCTGGTGCCATCGTCGAGCAGTGGATTTCCACCAACGAGCCTCAGAAGGTTGCTCTTGAGCCGGGTACCTATACCCTGACTGAGCTCACCGCACCCGAGGGCTATGAAGTCGCAGAGACCATCACCTTTGTAGTCGACGAGAATGGCCTTGTCGATGGTGACAAGGTTGAGATGAAGGACAAGCCCGTTGACGCTCCTGAGGAGCCGACGCCCGCAATCGAGACCAACGCTGGTGGCACCGTTGTTGCTGGCCCAGATCAGGTCATCACTGACATCGTCTACTACACTGGCCTCAAGGGTGGCGAGACCTATACCGTAACTGGTGACCTCCACCTTAAGAACGCTGATGGCACCGACGGTGGTATTGTTGAATCCACCACAGAGCCGGTGACTTTCGTGGCTGACGAGAGTGGCAATGGTACCGTCCGCGTAACCTTCACCTTCGACGCCTCTGACCTGACGGCTGAGAACTCCGTTGTCGTCTTCGAGCGCCTGTATCTGGGCACCGAGGTTTCCGAGAACGACGAGCCTGTTGCTACACACGAGGACATCACGTCTGTTGCACAGACCGTACCGGTGGCCCTTGAGCCTGAAGTCGAGCAGCCCGAAGATCCTGACCGTCCGAATGTGACAACTACCGGTGCAACCTTTGATTTGGTTGTGAAGAAGAACCTTGACGGCAAGCCTGCTACAACTGCTGGTCAGTTCAACTTCAAGCTCGTTGGTACTTCTGAGAACGCTCAGGGCATGAGCTTTGAGGCAAGCAATGATGCTGAGGGCAAAGTGAGCTTCAAGGGTATTACCTTCACCCAGCCTGGAGACTACACCTTCGAGCTCTCAGAGCTTGCTGGTACTGATTCAAGCATTAGCTACGACGACTCTGTATACACCCTGCATGTCCGCGTTAAACGCAACGGTGACAAGCTTGAAGCAGAGTACTGGATTACCGATGCTGATGGCGTTGAGGTCTCACCGAACTTCGCCTTTGAGAACACCACCAAGGAAACTGAAGAGCCTGAGAACCCAACCAACCCCGAGCGTCCTACCACAACCACTCCAAGCAACCCACGTACCACAACCACGACACGTCCGAGCACAACAACCTCCAGCAGCACTCCTACTACTTCTGGCACCAACCGTGTGACCACGAGTTCAAGCGCACCTTCGAGCGCAAGTGCTAACCGTGCATCCACTCCAACCGCCAAGACCGGCGATGCAACGAACATTGCTCTCATGGGTGGTATGCTCTCAGCTGGTGTTGTTATCCTGCTTGTTTCTCGCAAGCTTCGCTCGAACGAGCAGTAAGCACCTCATACTGATGGGCGGGGGTTAGAACTGAGCTCCCGTCTGTCAGTCGCCTGAAGAGGCAATTTGATTTGCGCAAAAAGGACGTCTTGCACATGCAGGACGTCCTTTCTATTAAGGCGGCAAAAAAGCGGCAAATACGCTAACGAGGTAAACATCTGAGGGGGGAAGCATGCGCATAAACTCTGGATGAGCATGATTCGCAGATACCCCCTGCATGATGCACAGATATCCCAGCACTGTTCCTATGCTCCCCATGCGCGTGTCATGCTCGTATTCGTTTTGTGCGCTCGTATACTTGAGCTTGAATTTGCAGCTCAACGTGCTATCATTTGAAAGCTTTTGTTACAGAGCCCCGTAATCTCTGATAGTTAAAGCACGATGGTTTGTCCAGAAGCCATCATTTATCGATTCGTACATGGAGGAGTCTCGTGAAAAAGTCGACTCAATATGCCAAGCCTGGCGAGGTTGAGCGCAAGTGGGTGCTCATCGACGCAGAAGGCGCAATCTTGGGCCGTCTTGCTACGCAGGTTGCTATGATTTTGCGTGGTAAGAATAAACCCCAGTACACACCCCATACCGATACCGGTGATTTTGTAGTCATCGTCAATGCTGACAAGGTTCAGCTGAGCGGTATGAAGTCTGCCGCAAAGTCATACTGGCGCTATTCTGGCTGGCTTGGCGGTCTCAAGTTTGAGAGCTTTGAGGATGCCATGGCACGTCATCCTGAGCGTGTCGTTGAGCATGCTGTGCGTGGCATGATTCCAAACACAACGCTTGGTCGCCAACAGTTGAAGAAGCTCAAGGTCTACGCTGGTCCTGAGCATCCGCATGAGGCACAAAATCCCACAAAGATTGAGTTGGAGGCATAAACGATGGCTGATAACACCGCAGTATACACGGGAACTGGCCGTCGCAAAGAGGCTGTTGCCCGCATTCGTATTGTCCCTGGAACTGGTAAGTTCTTAGTGAATGGTCGTGAGGCTGCTGAGTATTTTGGTCGTCAGCGTCTTGTCGATCTTGCAACCGCACCGTTCAAGGTGACCGACACCGTCAATCAGTTCGACGTCTTTGCTAACTGTGATGGTGGTGGCATTACCGGTCAGGCCGGTGCCTGTCGTCTTGGCATTGCGCGTGCATTGCTCGATGCTGGTGAGTATCGTGCAGACCTCAAGAAGGCCGGCTACCTCACCCGCGATCCCCGTGCTGTCGAGCGCAAAAAGTACGGTCTCAAGAAAGCGCGTAAGCGCCCGCAGTTCTCCAAGCGTTAAGTCGCCTGGCGATACAAGCAGATTTTGCGTGTTTCAGACCCGTCGCGTATCGCGGCGGGTCTTATTTGTATGAGCTGCTAAAATAAACAACGCTACGAACGAAAGTAACCACAGGTATATCAATGGCGCAAACGCAGATGTACGGAAGGAGGCGTCATGAAGTACTTTGGAACCGATGGGTTTCGTGGACGCGCAAATGAGGGGCTCAATGTTGAGCATGCTTATCAAATTGGGCGTTTTGTGGGCTGGTACTTTGGCGCACGCCAGGAGCGAAAAGCCCGTATTATCGTAGGAAAAGACACGAGGCGTTCAAGCTACATGTTTGAGTCGGCCCTGATTTCTGGGCTTGTAGCGAGTGGTGCCGATGCCTACATGCTTCACGTTATTCCTACGCCGGGCGTGAGTTATGAGGTTGTTGACGGAGCCTTTGATTGCGGCATTATGATTTCTGCAAGCCATAATGCCTTCACGGACAATGGCATCAAACTGGTCAACAAAAAAGGCCATAAAATGGAGGAGGAGTTACTTCTCCAAATCGAAGACTACATCGATGGAAAAATTGAGGTACCGCTGGCTACCGGTGAGGCAATTGGATGCACGGTTGACTATATGCAGGGTCGCAATCGCTATATTGCCAGCCTCATTGCTAGTTGCAATTTCTCGCTTCAAGGAGTGCGCGTAGGACTTGACTGTGCAAATGGCGCAGCTTCAAGTGTTGCTAAGCCTGTTTTTGATGCTCTCGGAGCAGATGTTCACGTTATCAACAATGCTCCCAATGGCTTCAACATCAACGTTAATTGCGGTTCAACCCACATCGAAAACTTACAGAACTACGTTGTGAGAAACGGCCTTGATGTTGGCTTTGCCTACGACGGAGATGCAGATCGCTGTCTTGCGGTTGACGAGAACGGTCATGTGGTCGACGGCGATCTTATCCTCTATGTTTGTGGACGCTATCTTTCTAAATATGGTCGCCTCGCTAAAGATACCGTGGTACCAACCATCATGAGTAACTTTGGTCTGTTCAAAGCCTTTGATGAGCTGGGAATTACTTACGTTACAACTGACGTGGGCGACAAAAACGTGCATGCCTGCATGCTTGAGAATGGCTATAGCCTTGGAGGCGAGCAGAGCGGACACATCATCTTTGGAGAGATTGAAGCCACCGGTGACGGCATTATGACGAGCCTGCGTGTCATGGAAGCGCTAAGAGCTGAGCGCGAGACTTTGTCAACACTGACTCGTCCCGTCAAGCTATACCCCCAACAGCTTGTCAATGTAGTGGTTGATGACAAGGTTGCAGCTATGCAAGCCCCTGAGGTTACGTCAGCCATAGCAGAAGCAGAGGCACTGCTTGCGGGTAATGGACGCGTGCTGGTGCGTGCGAGCGGAACAGAACCGCTCATTCGTGTTTTGGCAGAGGCACCCACCGAGGAGCTCTGTCGTCAGGCAAACGCAATTGTTATCAAAGCGCTCGAGGCACACAAGAGCTAATCTTTGGGTGTCTGAGCAGACATAAGATTGTGCAGGAAACATTCTCAAAGAGGGGATAGGAAGTAACATGTGTGGAGTAGTGGGGTATACCGGAAAAAAGCCAGCAGCGCCGTGGCTGCTTGATGGTTTGGCAACACTCGAGTATCGAGGTTATGATTCGGCTGGTATCCAGGTTATCTCGCCGAGTGGCAACCTCCATGGCGTAAAGTGTGCAGGGCGTGTAGCGACACTTCGTGAGCGTTGCGATTCAGCCAATCCTGTTGGAACTTGTGGTATAGGGCACACCCGTTGGGCAACCCATGGCGCTCCAACAGACAAAAACGCCCACCCACACACTGATTGCTCTGGGCGAATCGCTGTTGTTCACAACGGTATTATCGAGAACTTCCAAGAGCTCAAGCGCGAGCTGATGGCAGCAGGCCATACCTTTAAGAGTGAGACAGACACCGAGGTCATCGCTCACCTCGTTGAAGATGCGTGGGCAGGTCCTGCCAAGGGAGACCTCGTGGCTGCGCTCAGAAACGCCTGCGATCGACTTGAAGGCGCATGGGCTATCGCCTGTGTTTGCGCTGATGTACCCAATCAAATTGTGGTGACCCGTAAAAGCTCACCGCTCGTTGTCTGTTCAACTGATGAAGGTGCCTATGTTGCCTCAGACGTAATGCCTCTGGCAAGCGTTGCGTCAAGTGTTTTGCAGCTCCAAGACAACGACTTTGCCCTTCTCTCTGAAGATGGTCGTGTTGAGATTACCAATCGTGAGGGAGAAAAGGTCGAGCATCCCGAGACCATCACCATTGACTGGGACGCATCGGCAGCAACGCTTGGTGGCTATTCAGACTTCATGGCTAAAGAGATTAGCGAGCAACCCGAGGCCATAGAGCGCCTCTTGACCAATCGCCTTGGTGAGCATGGCATCGAGATGGATGAGCTGAGCATGTCCAAAGAGGAGCTTGCCTCCATCGACCGCATCTACATCATTGCCTGTGGTACCTCCTATCATGTGGGACTCATTGCCAAAAGTCTCATTGAGAAATGGGCAAAGATTCCCGTTTCGTGCGAATACGCATCTGAGTTCAACTACTCAGATGTTCTCGTTACCCCACACACGATGTGCGTCATCATTACGCAGTCAGGCGAGACAGCAGACACCCTTACAGCTGCTCGTCGCATGAAGGGCATGGGAAGCACGGTCTTTGCGATTACCAACGTGTTGGGATCGAGTGCTGCTCGCGAAAGCGATGGTACGCTCTATATCCAAGCAGGCCCCGAGGTGGCGGTTGCCTCAACCAAGGCGTATACCGCCCAGATGGCAGCATCGGTTTTGTTGGCGCTTCGATTGGCGTTTGCCAACGGCTCAATGTCTCGAGAAGAGGTCGAGCGTCGCTATCATGAACTCGAAGCCATCCCTGGTCTTATTCGTGAAGTTCTCGCTCGTAGATGGCAGCCCAGACAAGCTGCAAAACTCTTCCGAGACAAGCACTCGGCACTCTTTTTGGGTCGCGGTGTCAACTCGACAACAGCCTATGAGGGTGCTCTCAAACTCAAAGAGATTAGTTACTTGCACGCAGAGGCCTATCCTGCAGGAGAAATGAAGCACGGTCCTATTGCTCTTCTCGAGCCCGGCTTTCCTGTGGTTGCTATTGTGCCTGCCGATAGCGTGCATGATAAAACGGTCTCGAACATCCAAGAGTCAATCGCCCGAGGAGCTGTGGTGTTAGCTGTGGCAACTGATGGTGACGAGGCAGTCGCTAAGCTCTGCCAAGATGTTTTGTGGATTCCACCGGTAGAAAACGAGATGCTGGTTCCTCTCGTTGCGGTGGTTCACCTCCAGATGCTTGCACGCTTTGTTGCTCGCGCTCGCGGGCTTGATGTAGACAAGCCGCGCAACCTCGCTAAGTCAGTTACGGTTGAGTAGGCCCCAAGGCTTATCATGGATACAGCTCGTACAGGTATTGATATTGTCGAAATAGCGCGCATGGAAGGCATACTCGCACGTACGCCGCGCTTTCGTGAGCGCGTGTTTACCAAAGAAGAGCGCACCTATTGTGATGCAAGTGCACGACCGGCGACACACTATGCTTGTCGCTTTGCGGCACGTGAGGCGGTGCTCAAATGCCTTGGCTGTGGCTTTTCTCAAGGCGTTGGTCTGACCGATGTGTCGGTAGTACACGATGCTTCTGGCAGACCGCGAGCAAAGCTTCAGGGTCGAGCTGCAGAGATTGCAGCTGAGCAAGGCATACTTGAGGTGGCTATTTCGCTTTCTTTTACCGGTTCTGTTGCCATTGCAAACGCCGTGGCAGTTACTGAGGCGGTCAAGCCTCATAAAGACGAAACACCAAATCCTGAGGCAGAGCTTGCTGCTTCATTTAAAGAAGCTCGTTCGATTATGGATGAGCTTGAGCGCGATGAATTTGAGCGAGTACATCTACAAGAGAGTGAGGAATAGCACTATGCAACCGGTTCTCAACGTCGAAGACGTAAGAAAGGTTGAACGTGCGCTTACCCGAGAAGGGGTGAGTGTATCTGAGCTCATGCATCGAGCAGGAAATGCTGCCGCACAAGAAGTTATGCGTGTGAGCGCACTTGGGGCAGTTTGTGTTTTGTGCGGTACTGGCAACAACGGAGGCGACGGCTGGGTTGCAGCAGAAGACCTGCTCATTGCGGGTCGCGAAGTTGTCGTTGTGAGTCCGGTGGCACCCCATGAGATTCGCTCAAGCCTTGCCAATGCGGTAGCAAATAGCGCTGTAAGTGCCGGTGTTCCCGTTGTGGTGGGTCCTTCTCGAGAAGAGCTCCAAGAGCTTCTCAAAGGTGTCGACGTTGTACTTGATGCCATGCTGGGAACGGGATACCACGGAGAGCCTCGGCCTCCTTTTGATATGTGGATTGAGTGCGTCAATCAGTCAGGATTAAGCGTCATTGCTATCGACGTTCCAAGTGGCCTGTCAGCACAAACAGGACATGCTCGTGGTGGCTGCGTTTTAGCAGATGAAACCATTACGATGATTTCACTCAAGCCGGGCCTGCTTGCCGATGAGGGACGTGATGCATGCGGTTCTATTGTGCTGGCTCCGCTTGCTGAGCAAAGCGATCGGCTGGTGATTGAGGCAGATCCGGTTGCGTGGCGTGTTGAGACAGCTGATTATGTCGAGGTCATGCCCACACCAACGCTCAATTGTGATAAGTACAGCCGTGGAAGCGTGTTAGTTGTCGGAGGGTCGGGACGCTTTCCAGGTGCTGCCATCATGGCAGCTCGGGCAGCGGCGCGTGCGGGGGCGGGATACGTTACCCTTGCGGTGCCTGAGCCGCTTGTTTGGCTTGCACAAAGCCACCTTCTCGAGATTCCCGTGATTGGGCTTCCAGCAGCTTCTGGAGCAACGTTTTCAGAAGAGGGAGTTGAGCTTGTTGAAGAGCTTGCAGGTAAAAACTCAGCTGTTCTTGTGGGACCAGGAATGGGTGTCACAACAGGAAGCACAAGCTTGTGTTCTGCATTGCTCGAATGTGATGTCCCGTTGGTGATGGATGCCGATGCGCTTAACTGTCTGGCGCAGCTTACGTCATATCGACTCGACAATTTTCCCGAGTTGCTCCGCAGACAAAAACCGGTCATTTTGACACCACATGCACGAGAGCTCGGGCGTTTGGTGGGACTCAAAGATACCCCACCAGATTCTTTGACGTCAGTACTTGAAGCTGCAAGAAGAATTGTGTGGGCTGATGGCGGCAGTGAGCTTGTGATTGTTGCAAAAGGAACTGCCACTGCCTGTGTGAGTGTTGAGGCAGCCTTGCTTCCTAAGCCCGGGCCTGCAGCGTTGGCAACAGCGGGTTCGGGAGATGTGCTTGCAGGCATTTTGGCAGCACAGCTTGCCATGCAAGCTGGTAATGACTCTGAAGACTATGATGGAGCGCTTCTTGCGGCGTATGCATGCGAGATGCATGCCTATGCAGGGCAAATTGCCGCCCAAAACAAAGGCAGCCGAGGCGTCATTGCGAGCGATTTGATTGAATCTCTCGGTCTTGCCGCCGATGCGCTTGAAGACAGACTGCTTGGTTATGGACAAGATGGGTCGACTCAAAGCTCCCCAAATAGTTAGCCGTTTTTGAGGCTGCTACAAGGCGTATGATGATGTATGAGCTAAGCTTGAGTGCAAGTTAATTTGAAGGCACGGAGGAACCGTTCATGGTAAAGGATGTATGCCCAGATACCCGTTGGTCGTGGGCAGAGATCAACACAGTAGCGCTGCGTAAAAACACACGCTTGTTTAAACAGAGTCTGTCCCGTGGTGTTCAGCTGATGGCATCAGTTAAGGCCGACGCGTATGGTCATGGGGCAGTGCCGTGTGCAAAAGTGATGCTCTCGTCTGGGGCCGATCAGCTTGCTGTCGCTACCGTTCAAGAAGGAATCGAGCTGCGCGAGGCGGGCATTGATGCTCCCATCCTCATCCTGTCTGAGCCCCCCATGGAATGTGTCCAAACCTTGGTGAACTATGACTTGATGCCCACGGTCTATACCTTTGAGTTTGCTTTGGCCTATGGCGAGTGTGCTAGTGCTTTGGGAACCGTTGGACGCTATCATGTGGCAATCGACACCGGCATGAATCGCATTGGGCTCAAGCCTGCAGATTTGCTCGAGTTTCGACATTCGGTAGATTTCCACCGGGGTCTTGAATGTGCTGGCACCTTTACTCACTTTGCTACAGCAGATACCCCCGATGATTGGGATTTCCAGCTCCAGGCACGTCGATTCGGCGATTCGATTGCTGCTCTCGAACAAGCAGGTTATGACACGGGCTTGGTTCATTGCAACAATACACCAGCAACCCTTTTTCACCCAGAGCTTTCCTACGACATGTGCCGCGTTGGCTTAGGTCTTTATGGGCTGCATCCGTCACATGCGTCGATGTCGAGCGTTGCGCTTGAAGCGGTCATGAGTGTGCGCGGACGCGTAACGCGCGTGGCTATGCCCAGTGTTGGTGAGGGTGTGAGCTACGGTTTTACCTATCGTGTAACACGTCAGAACATCCAGGTGGCAACAGTGCCCATTGGCTATGCAGACGGTTTGTCTCGTTTGCTTTCTAATCAGATGGAAGTTCTGGTTCATGGGGAACGTTGTCGCCAGGTGGGGCGCATCTGCATGGATCAGTTCATGTTTGCAAAGGACGCTGCACGGGCTTCTCGCTATAATCAGCGCCCCATTGAATACGGCGATGTTGTTACGGTTCTTGGAGTTGACGGCGACCAAGAAATCACGGCAGATGACATAGCAGCCCTCAGAAAGACCATCAGTTATGAGGTGGTGGTCGACTTTGGCATGCGCCTGGAGCGAGTCTACCTCTAAGGAGGATGCAACGATGGCTTATCTTGACATCCCCGGGCATGTACAGCAAAAACCAAAAGAAGTTACGCTCGAAGAGATTCAAGCGGTGCTCGGAAACTGCCAACGCTGTGAGCTGGGACAAACACGGACAAAACTCGTTTTTGGCGTAGGCAATCCCCATGCACGCGTCATGTTTGTGGGAGAAGGTCCTGGCAAAAATGAAGACCTCCAAGGTGAGCCCTTTGTGGGAGCGGCTGGCAAAAAGCTCAACGAACTGCTGGAGCGATGCGGATTGTGTCGAGACGACATCTACATTGCCAACGTTGTGAAATGCCGACCTCCAGCAAACAGAAACCCCAAACCTGCCGAGATTGAGGCATGTGCTCCTTATCTGCGCGAGCAAATGAGAAGTATTTGGCCGGATGCTATTGTGTGTTTGGGCAATTTTGCCACTCAGTTTGTGATGAAAACGGAGTTGGGAATTACCAAGCTCAGGGGCAAAATGTATCAGGTGGGACATTTCCAAGTGGTACCAACCTTCCATCCTGCGGCAACGATTTATCATCCTGATTGGCTACAAGATCTCGAGTCAGATTTGAGAATGCTTGCCGATTGGCTGGCGGCACACCCCAAAGGAGTTGAGTCGTGAGCAGGTCAAAGCCGATTACAACCACATCGCAAGAACAGACCATTGCTCTTGGACAAGTCTTGGGCAGTCACGTTCAAGCAGGAGATATCATTGTTTTGTCAGGAGATTTAGGGGCAGGCAAAACGCAGTTTACCAAGGGAGTTGCTCGAGCTCTTGGAATCAGCTCAGATATAACAAGCCCTACCTTCAATATCTTGATGGTCTATGACAACGGACGCATACCGCTCTATCATTTTGACCTCTATCGTCTTGAGAATCCTGACGAGCTTGAAGATACAGGCATCTTCGACGTACTTGGAGCAGAAGGCGTGTGTGTCATCGAGTGGGGAGAGCGCTTTGCAGATGAGCTTGGGGATGAGCGCCTTGACCTCGTATTCAGGCGCCGTGATAGTGAGGTTCTTTCGGCCAACCAAACCGATTGTGGCAAAGAACCTGTTCGTGAGCTAGTCTTTTATGCGCATGGTGAGCGCTCAGAACACCTGCTCGAGACACTGTTTGTTTCGCTTGATGAGCTTGCTTGCAACCCACAATAAGTGTTAAGGGGAAGAAATGGTTGAAAAGACGATGAGAGTGCTTGCACTCGACACGTCAAGCGATATGTTGTGCTGCGCGGTGGGTGAGTGGCAGCACGATGGTGATACGTACGTGCTTAATCTGCTTGCAGAGCGAGACCATCTCTGTCGGCGCCATGCGAACGAAGAACTTGCCTCGTGCATCCTCGAAGTGCTGGAGCAAGCTGGTCTTTCTGTAGATCAGCTTGATTGTGTGCTGGTAGGCAGAGGTCCCGGATCGTTTACGGGTGTTCGCATTGGCATCTCCTGCGCTAAGGGCTTCTCGTCTGCTCTTGGCCTACCGCTCTATGCGGTATCAACTCTCGATGGAGCAGCTTGGAATATTTGGCACTTAGGTATTCGAGGAAAACTTGGTCTTGCGGCAGATGCCATGAGAAAAGAAGTATATCCTGCAATCTTTGAACTGGCCGAAGCAGGGCCCGTGCGTTGCTTTGCGTCTGAAACGGTTGTCAAAGCAGACTCCTGCGTCAGCGAATGGCAACTTCGCATTGATGCAGCTGAGCTACAGCTTGCTGGCGATGGCATGGTTAAATACCGTGACCTTTTTGAAGAGGCTGGCCTGCATAGTTTTCTTGAAGAAGAGCTTTGGTATGTACGCGGGCGTGGGCTTCTTTTGGCAGGACTTCATGCCTGGGAGCAAGGAGATCTCGGCTCAGGAGACCCAGCTCTTGTGCTACCTGTTTACACCCGCCTGTCTGATGCAGAAGAGGCTGAGCGCGAGCGCCTTGGCAAAGGAGAAGCAGGCTTTGTTAATCCAAGTGGTGTTGCAGAAGAACAAGCAGGCATCCACCTGCAGTTACGACCCATGTCAGTTAACGATATTGCTGAGGCAGTGGCTCTTGACGAGCAGGCAAGCGCCGACGAGCCGTCTCGCCCGTGGACCTACGACATGTTTTATGAGGAGATGCACCAACCCAAAAGCTCATGGTGGGTGGCGCACGACCAGGGCAAGGTTGTTGGCTTTGCTGGAGCTCAGCTTGCGGGCGATACCCTCGACATTATGGATGTGGTGGTAAGTCCTGAGCGCAGACGCGAGCATATCGCAACACGTCTGCTCGAGCGAGTGTGCTATGACGGACACATGCTCGGAGCTGCAAGTTCAACGCTTGAAGTGTATGCTCAGAATACCGCTGCGCTGAGCCTCTATCAGCAGCTTGGATACGAGCAGGTGGGACTCAGGCGTGACTACTACGGCAAGGGAAATGACGCACGAATCTTAACGGTGGCGCTCCCGCTTGAGCTGTCTGCTCCCTTGGCAGATGAGGGCTTGCGGCAAGAGCGTGTCTGGTCCTTGGTTCATGCTGAGCGAAGCGCAGGCGAAACATCTACCATTCAGGCAGCTGCTCCGCTCATTTTGGCTCTTGAGTCGTCGTGCGACGAGACTGCAATGGCGCTCATCGATGGCAGCGGACGAGTGCTTTCGAGCGTTGTTGCAACACAGATCGATTTTCATGCACGCTTTGGCGGTGTCGTTCCAGAAATTGCCTCGAGAAAACACACCGAGGCGCTTGTTGCCGTGTTTGAAGAAGCGCTCTCACGAGCTGCACGCCAACTGGGGGTAGATTATCTGGAACCCGCTGACTTGAGTGCGGTGGGGGTAACGGCAGGTCCCGGTCTTGTCGGAGCGTTGGTGGTAGGAGTTGCGTTTGCCAAGGGTTTGTCGGCTGGCTTGGGTATCCCTTTGATTGCCTGTAACCACCTTGAAGGGCACCTCTTATCAAACCTGTTTGAGACACCCGACCTCGAACCTCCCTTTGTGGCAAGTCTTGTCTCTGGGGGAAACACCATGCTTGTACATGTTCGCAGGTGGGGAGACTACGAACTGCTCGGCGCTACCATAGACGACGCCGTTGGAGAGGCCTTTGACAAGGTGGCCAAAGCCCTAGGGTTAGGCTATCCGGGAGGTCCCGCTATAAGTCGTCTGGCTGCAACAGGCAACCCCCGAGCTATCCGTTTTCCGCGTGCCATGATGAGAAGTGGAGACTATCGTTTTTCGCTCTCGGGTTTGAAAACTGCTGTCATTACCTACATCGAAGAGCAAAAACGTGCAGGTAGAACCATTAACTTGCCTGATCTGGCAGCAAGCTTTGAGGCAGCGGTTGTCGATGTCCAGGTTGCAAAAGCAGCCCGTGCGGTCGAAGAGCTCGGCGTGAGCGACTTTTGTGTTGGCGGAGGAGTTGCAGCAAATCCAGCGCTGCGTGCGGCATACCTCGAGACCTTTGGCAAGCAGGGAGTTCGCGTAACGGTGACTCCGCTATCGGTGTGTGGTGACACTGCGGCCATGATTGCTCTCGCGGCGCTGAGAAGTTACAGAGCAGCTGTCTTTGCAGATCTCTCGCTCGATGCTCAACCAAACGCCGCACTTGACCAGTGGACTTGCAAGGAAACGCCCCTCGTTGCTCTCAATCACGCAGATATCTAGCACGCGGGCATCGATGATACCTCCATGGCGTTTGCGACGGTTCACTAAGTTACAAGGAACATTATTGTTACGTTGGCTATAGCGATTAATGAGCGCTATAAACAGCCAAAACTAACTGAATATGGTAAGTATGGCACAAAATAGGGCAAAAATGAGAGTAAGTACGACTATATCACCCGTCCATCATCGGATTCCTTTGTCTGTATCGTATGGCAAAGAGTCAACCCGACCATTCGACCGCCGAGGTCACCGTCGTGTTAGTGCACTGTTAATGCGTGGTTTCTTTCGATGTTTTGCGCACAAGCTTCAGCTTTTGATGGGCTAAGGTTTGGATGCTTAAAACTCTCTATGCACAGTGATGGTTTACTGGGTGCACATGAGAACAGGGAAAGGAACTCAATTATGGCAACACTGAATGACAACTATTCTCGCCGCTCATTTCTCAAGATGTCTGCCGCTATGGCTGCAGCTCTTGGATTGACTGCCTGTGGTCCTGCTCAGCAAGGCACTACCCAAGACACCTCCTCTGCCGAGGCATCTGCTTCTGCATCTGGTGCTGCAACCGCGTTTGGTGTAGATGGCAAGCTTCGCGTTGGCATGGAAGCAGCATATGCTCCCTATAACTGGCAAGAAACCTCTTCAAACGAGTTCACCATTCCTATCGAAAATGTCAATGGTGCCTATGCAGATGGCTACGATGTTCAGGTTGCAAAGCGTATTGCCGAGAAGCTCGGTCTTGAGCCAGTTGCCATCAAGCTTGAATGGGATGGCTTGATTGACTCGCTCAACCAGGGACAGATTGACTGCATCATCGCTGGTATGACGGCAACTCCCGAGCGTGCTGAGTCCATCGACTTCACCGAGCCCTACTATGACGGCACCTATTGTCTCGTGGTGCAAAAGGACTCCCAGTATGCAAATGCAACCTCGCTTGCAGACTTTGAAGGCGCGGCAGTGCTTGGCCAAAAGGACACCCTGCTCGACACCATGATTGATGAGATTCCGGGCGTCAATCACCTCACACCAGTCGAGACTGTTCCCAACCAGGTGTCTCAGCTGGCAAGCGGTACCTGTGACGCCATTACCTTCGACTCTGCTAACGTGCCTGGTGTGGTGCGTGCTAACCCCAACTTTGTGGGCATCATCTTTGAAGAGGGCAAGGGCTTCTCTGAGAGCGTTCCCGTTAACATCGGTGTTGCAAAGGGTCACGATGACATCATTGCAACGATGAACGACGTGCTCGCAAGCTTCACTGAGGACGAGCGTCAGAAGCTCCTCGTTGAGGTTGTCGACCGCCAGCCGGTGTAGAATGCTTGGCCGTATCGCGTCTTTTTTCAAAGACGACCATCGCTATGTCTTTTTAGGCACAAGCGCATTTGCGCTTGTTGGTCTGTGGCTTGCTATGCAGCCACGGACCCCCTCGAGTTTTTTGGCTCAGTCTTATGCGCTTGAGGTTGTTCTGTACTACCTCTTGGTAGCGTGGCTCGTGCTCAGCGCTGTAGCGTTGGTCAACAAGCTCATCAAATGGAGAGATTACGGTACGAGCTCACCCTTCGTGCGAGAGTCCCTGCGTCGTATGGTGCGCATTGCATCGTATGTGATGTGGGCAATCGTGTGCGTGTTTATTGTCGACCGCTTGGGCATGGGTCTTGTGGATCTTGTGCGCACGAGTACGCAGGCAAGTTCAAACCCCACTGACTTTTTGTCTTCGACGGTCTACATGTTGAGCAAATCGTCGTCGATTTTTGCAACGGGTATTATCACCACTATTGAGCTTGCAACTTTTGGCACCATCATCGCGTTTTTCCTCGCACTGCTCATGGTCTTTCTGCGCATCCAAGAGATTGATCGCTCGGACAACGACTTCATTCGTTTTCTCAAGACGGTGGGCTCTGGTTTTGCCAAGCTTTACTCAACGGTCATCCGTGGAACCCCGATGATGATTCAGGGTATGATTATCTACTTCGCTGGCTTTGGCGTTTTGCGTGGCACAGGTATGAGCGTGAGCGAGATTGGTGCCATTTGGTCGACCTTTGTTGCAGGTCTCGTTACCATTTCGCTGAACTCAACGGCGTACATGATGGAGGTCTTGCGCGGCGGTATTGAGGCGGTTGATTCGGGACAAACCGAGGCCGCGCGCTCACTTGGCCTTTCTCAGTGGCAAGCCATGATGAAAGTGGTGTTTCCGCAGGGAGTGAAAAATGCGGTGCCTGCGCTGTCAAACGAGCTGGTTATCAATATCAAAGACTCATCGGTGCTTTCGGTAATCGGTGTGTTCGACCTCATGTTTGCAACAACTACCGTTGCCGGCATTTACTTCAAGCAGAGCGAAATCTACGTGGTTGCTGCTGTGTGCTACCTCATCCTAACCATGACGGCAACGTGGCTGCTCAACAAGCTGTCTCGTCGTCTTACGGGAGCAGCACCTCGTACGCTTCCGAGCTCAAACTAAAGGAGCTTATCGATGGAAGAACTCCAGCAGACAGTGTCACAACAGGATCAGCTTCGTGAGACCACCCAGCAAACTCAAGCTGGTGAGACCACCCAGCAAACTCAAGCTGGTGAGACCACCCAGCAAACTCAAGCTGGTGAGACCACCCAGCAAACTCAAGCTAACACGCCTGACGCTCAGCCAAGTCATGACAATCAAGCCGCAGAGCCGCTCATCCGTATCGAAAACCTCCGCAAGTCCTTCGGCGATCTCGAGGTCTTAAAGGACATCAATTTCGAGGTTATGCCGGGTGAGGTTGTGAGCATCATTGGTGCGTCGGGTTCGGGCAAATCTACCTTGTTGCGCTGCATCAATCTGCTCGAAGTACCCGACTCAGGTCACGTGTGGTTTCACGGCTCAGACCTCGCAGGCGAGAGAACCAACGTCAATGAGCTGCGTGAGTCTATTGGCATGGTGTTTCAGAGCTTCAACCTCTTTAACAACAAAAACGTGCTCGACAACTGTACGCTTGCGCCAGTCACGCTCAAGAAATGCTCTAAGGCCGAGGCAGAAGAGCGCGGGCGTCGCCACTTAACGGCGGTTGGTCTTGCCGATTTTATCGATGCTCCGGCAACCTCGCTGTCTGGTGGACAAAAGCAGCGTGTGGCCATAGCACGGGCTTTGTGTATGGAACCAGAGATCATGCTCTTTGACGAGCCAACCAGTGCACTCGACCCAGAGATTGTGGGCGAGGTCTTAAATGTTATGCGCGATTTGGCGGCGGAGGGCATGACCATGGTTGTAGTGACTCACGAGATGGAGTTTGCTCGCAGTGTGAGTGACCGCGTTGTCTTTATGGATGCCGGAGTTATTGCCGAGCAAGGGAGCCCCGAGGACATCTTTGGTAATCCGCGCGAGCCCCGCACCCGCGAGTTTCTCGCCCGCTACTTGGGCGAGTGATGTGCTACCACTGAGCGCTATCAGAGTTTGCGTTCACCGAGAGTGATGTTTTTGATATCTCTACCACCGTAGAACAAACGGACAACGAGAACTGTCTTATCCTTTGTGTTTACCTGATAGAACGCAACGTAATTGTCGATAGTCATTCTTCGCATGCCCATCGATGCCCAAGGTTCCCAATCTACAGCTTTATGACGTTCGGGCATGGTATGTAGCTTATGTATTGCCTGACGTATTCGGTTTACCTGACGCCGGGCAACCTTTTCTTCGCCAAGTTGATTGGCAATATAGGAATAAATTGCTCGTACATCTGCCTGTGCTGCGGGTGTATAGCTAACAACATAAGATGAGCTCATATACCAAGCTCATTTGCCAGAACAGAGTCGAACTCTTCAGCTGTCATTACCTTGTCGGACTCGACAGATTCCAGACCACGGACAAGCTCTCGGTCGAGCTGTTCGCGAGTCATAGAACCTAGAGCAAGTGGCTGTTTCGTTGGCAGTTTTAGGTCAAACGGTAGACCGTTGTGCATGACAATCTGCCTATAGAGCATATGAATTGCACCAGATGGAGAAATGCCTAGTTGAGACAGGATGCTCTCCGCACTGTCCTTTAATTCAGTATCAACTCGAGCATATACAGCAGAAGTATTAGCCATGTACATCATCCTCCTTATCGCAGAATGATAATGCAATTATTTGTAACTGCAAGCAATTGCAAGCAAATATGTGCAGGAACATGTGCAGGTCTTAAATGTTATGCGCGACTTGGCAGCAGAGGGTATGACCATGGTTGTAGTGACTCACGAGATGGAGTTTGCCCGCAGTGTGAGCGACCGTGTTGTCTTTATGGATGCAGGAGTTATTGCCGAGCAGGGAAGCCCCGAGGACATCTTTGGCAATCCGCGCGAGCCTCGCACCCGCGAGTTTCTCGCCCGCTACTTGGGCGAGTGATGTCCCACATCTAAACCGCGTTCTGTCTTAATCGCTTAGCGTTACTCAGCTGCCCTCATCTATCTGTTATCAGACCCTGCCTACCCACCGGTATACTCCCTCTTTTACTACCGAGACACCCGTACGACTCTGCCTACCCACGGGTATACAGAGTCACCTCAATAAATCCTGAGTGTTTAACAAAATCCCAGTTCAGCAAGGATTACCCCTACAGGCCTTCCGAGACTCTGTATACCCACCGGTATACTCCCTCTTTTACTACTGAGACACCCGTGCGACCCTGCCTCCCCACGGGTATACATCATTTCTCGAGAGGATCGACTATCGGAAAGTCTTGCTCGAGAATCAAAGCGAGCAAAATCCAACCATAACATCCGTGCATGCAGTTAAGCGCACTGCTGGATGAGCCAGCAGTGATGCACTTTGGGTGTGCGGGCAAAATCGTGGGGAATCGTCTGCTCTCGGATGTCCTGCGCCTGTAGTCCCAACTCTGCGAGTGTATCTGTATCGAGCTTGAACTTGCGCTTGTTGCATGAGAACACGATAGTGCCGTGAGGCGAAAGCACGCCAGCCGCCGCACGGAGCAACCGCACATGGTCGCGCTGAATCTCAAAACTCTGGCTTTTCATAGACTTAGAGTTTGAAAAGGTGGGCGGATCGCAGAATATCAGGTCATAGCCCGT
Organism: Atopobiaceae bacterium; assembly: GCA_017459605.1. Lineage (GTDB taxonomy): Bacteria > Actinomycetota > Coriobacteriia > Coriobacteriales > Atopobiaceae > RGIG4373. The sequence goes on along the minus strand of JAFUCQ010000049.1, from coordinate 10,597 downwards.
GCCTTTGCGTGCTTCTGTCTTGAGCCAGTCGAGTACATCGGCATGAACAAAACGATGCTTGGAACCAGAAAAGCCGTTGAGCTCCATGTTTCGCTCAGCCCATCCAAGATAGGTCTGCGACAAGTCAACGGTAGTGGTAGAAGCAGCACGTCCACCTGCGGCATAAACGCTTGCGCTTCCGGTATAGGCAAAGAGGTTCAAAAAACGAGTATCGCTGGCTCGCCCGGCGAGCAACTCACGCGTGATGCGGTGATCTAAGAAAAGACCTGTGTCGAGATATGCCCCGAGGTCAACCTCAAAGGTAAAGCCAGCCTCGCTCGTGTGAATAACAAACGACTCACCGCGGGCGTCTCGGTATTGACTACCGCCTTTATCGCGACGGCGGAGTTTCACAAAAAGATGGCTTCTGTCGATGTCGAGCACGGCAGGAATAATGGAGAGGGCATCTGAAAGGCGTCGGTCTGCTCGCTCAGCATCAACGCTTGCTGGAGCCTGATATTCAGCAACACGGATAAACTGCTCGCCATCGTGCTCATCGCAAGCCTCGTACAGGTCAATAGCAAGGGCAAAATCAGGCAAGTCAGAGTCGTAAAGACGATAGGCACTCACACCTTCACGGTGAGCCCACTTCATGCGCTCCTTGGAAACCTTACGCAGGCGCGCGGCGAACTGCTCAGAGCCAGTGTCTGCCACTGCAAGCCGGTGGGTTTTGCCCGCCAAAGAAGTGACGAGAAGCTCGCTGCGCGTTTGGGGTTCGAGTTCGTAAATGCGCAGGCTTGTCTCGAGCGGTCCGTTATAGCACGCAATGGTCTGCGATGGGGTGTAGCCAAGCGCACTGTCAATCATGGAATCAGGCGTGATAACGGCCAAATGCCAGCCATGTGGAAGCTCTGAGATGCCGAGCGCGAGTGACGCATACGTCTCAGGAAGCTGTGCTGTTGCTTGGAGGCGGTGGCCATACGGAGGATTACAGGCGATAAGGCCGGCCGCAGGACTCAGACGCTGTTCATCCGTGTGGCGTTTGAGGATCTCTGCCAACTGCGATGCGTCTTGTACACAAAACTCGATGAGTGAATCCACGCCAGCATGCTGGGCATTCGCTTGGGCAACCCGTACTGCCTGTGGATCGATGTCTGCTGCAACAATGTGAAGCGACACATTGTCGCTTGTCGGAAGCGCCTGCTGAGCTTCAACAAGAAGCTCGCTCCAAGCATGTTCGTCGTGCTGGAGCCATGCGGAAAAGCCCCAGCGCTTCCTGAGCAACCCCGGTGCTCTGTGTGCTGCAATGAGAGCAGCTTCTATAGCAAAGGTTCCCGAGCCACACATGGGATCGGCAAAGCATCCTCCTTGAGCTGCCAATTCATCCCAACCAGCTGCCAAAAGAATAGCGGCAGCAAGGTTTTCCTTGAGCGGCGCTTCAACCGCTCCCGATGACTCGCGATAACCACGCATATGCAGGGCGGGACCGCTCAAGTTGAGGTAAAGCGTGGCACGATTCTCTCGGAGGGTGAGGTCAAACGATAGATTAGGCGTGCGAGCATCAACGTCTGGACGGCTTCCATGGACAGAGCGCATGCGGTCTACCAGCGCATCTTTTACCTTGAGTGCAGTAAAGCGACTATTTTTGAGCTGGGTGTTCGTGCCATGTGCGTGAATGGCAATGGTTGTGTGTGCTGAGACGTGCTCTTCCCACGCAAAGGCGACAAGCTCTCGATAGAGCGTGTCTGCATTGGGAGCATCAATTCGGCAAAGTACCAGCTGAATACGGGTAGCAACACGACTCCAAAGGCACGCCCGATAAGCATCGGCGGTTGAGCCAAAAAAGGCAACACCACCCTTGAGGGGACGAACGCGCTGGCAGTGCAGCTGCTTAAGCTCGCGCACGAGGGTCGCCTCAAAGCCGCTGGGGCATCGAGCATAGAGCTCATGTTGTGGAGCGGAATTGACCTGCATATCATTTGTTTTCTTGAAAGTTGCCATGGCGCTCATTATAGCGGTCTGATGAGAGGGACACTCGTACCAATAATAGGTATTAGAGATTTGGCCTTCTTGAGCGATAATAGAGACACACAGCAGATAACCGTACCGTTGAGGTTTTATGTGCCTGCCAGCATGTGCCTGCCAGCATGCGCCTGCCAGTGGCGGTGGCAGCGTCGTTTTATGAGCCACAAATGAGCCAGAGGAGAGAACACCATGAAAGACGGATTTGTGACAGTTGTAGCAGTGAGCCCCCATGTTCGCGTTGCGGATGTTACGTACAACATTGCCCACATTGAGCAATCTGTTCGCAAAGCGGCAGACGACGGAGCAGCTCTTATCGTATGTCCTGAACTGTGCGTAACCTCTGCTTCGTGTGGCGACCTGTTCTGGCAAGAAAGCCTCATTACTTCTGCCGAACAAGCTGTTGCTCGTCTGGTATACAACACGCGAGAGCTCGATGCCGTTGTTGTCGTAGGCGCTCCGGTTCAATACGGACAAAGTCTCTTTAACTGCGCTGTCGTTCTGTACCAAGGCTTCATCCTTGGTATTGTCCCCAAAGCCACAGCAGAGACTCACTTTGCTAACGGAGCAGATGAAGAGGGTTTTTGCGCATATGCACGCCAAGACGATATCGCTTTTGGGAGTAATCTCATCTTTGAGTGCGACGGCGAGCGCTACCTCAACATTGCTGTTAGTGTTGGGGGAGCAAGCAGCGTCCCGAGTGCCGCCCATATCGTGTGCGAGCCGTGTGCTACACCAGAAATTGTAGGCGCTCCAGAACGCCGTAGCCGTGAGCTCATTTCTCGCAGTACAAGCGGCTTGTGTGCAGTGGTTCGAGCCGAGGCTGGCTGGGGAGAGTCGAGCACCGATGCCTCCTACGGCGGCCAGTGCCTCATTGCCGAGAAAGGCACGATAATCGCAGAGTCGTGTCCCTTTGAAGCGGGCTATGCCTTGAGTCAGATTGATTTGGGCTGCCTCGACTTTGTCCGCAAGTCTGCTGGGTTTTCTGATGAGATTGAATCGTGGGCGGTTCCCTTCAATCTTAGGTTCGGTGAGGCCTCACTCACGCGCAGTTATAACCCAAACCCCTTCGTGCCGCAAAACGAGCAGGAACGAGCAGCGCGATGCGACCACGTCTTTTCCATACAAGCGCAAGGCCTTGCTCGTCGTCTGAGCCATACGCACAGCTCACGCGTGCTTTTGGGCGTTTCAGGTGGTCTCGATTCAACGCTTGCGGCACTTGTGTGCGCTCGAGCCTTTGACCTCATTGGCCTTGAGCGCTCGGACATCATGTGTGTGACCATGCCCGGTTTTGGTACCACCAAGCGTACCCGTGGTAATGCCGAGAAAACCGCCGATGCTCTTGGCGCCAGTTTTATCGAAATCCCCATAGAAGATGCTGTGCGCCAGCACTTCTTGGACATCGGCCATGACGAGAATAACCACGATGTGACGTATGAAAACTCACAGGCCCGCGAGCGCACGCAAATCCTGATGGATCTTGCAAACAAGTACAACGCTCTTGTGGTGGGTACAGGTGACCTGTCTGAACTGGCGCTTGGTTGGGCTACCTACAATGGTGACCACATGAGTATGTACGGGGTCAACGGAGGCGTGCCCAAGACCCTCATCCGTCATGTGGTGGCTCAGGTAGCAGCCCGTGCCGAGCAGAGCGGAGATGCTCAGTTGGCTTCGACCCTGCGCGATGTTCTCGACACACCCGTTTCTCCCGAGCTCTTACCAGCAACAGGCGATGGTGAGATTTCTCAAAAAACAGAAGACTTGGTTGGCCCCTATGAGCTGCACGATTTCTTCCTCTATCATATGCTTCGAAGAGGGGCAGGCCCCAAAAAGCTCTATCGCCTTGCCCGTTATGTGTGGGGCAGCACCTATGATGACGAGACAATCCTCACGTGGCTCAAAACCTTTACGAGGCGCTTCTTCTCGCAGCAGTTCAAGCGTAGCTGCTTGCCCGATGGTCCCGCGGTGGGTTCGGTGAGCTTGTCTCCACGAGCAGGTCTTGCTATGCCAAGCGATGTGTCGAGTGCTCTGTGGCTTGCTGAGCTTGAGGAGCTCTAACTTGCGGCATGAAGCATCCACTTCGGAACACTTCATAAAAGTCTAAGTGCTTAAATGTGAGATTTTTTGAATTCAGGTTGTTAAATCCTGCCACACTGGGTAGGATGATTGACGTTAGCACTCGAGCGGTGCGAGTGCTAATTGCGCAGCCAGAGGCATGAGCTACAACGGTTGCAAGACACTCGCACCGCGTATTCAAGGAAAAGCGCACGCGCGCAAAAAGGAGGTACGTTGCTATGAAGCTTCAACCACTGGGCGATCGAGTTCTCGTCAAGCCGGCTCCCAAAGAGGAGATGACCGCAAGCGGTCTGTACATCTCTTCTGGAGCTCAAGAAAAGCCGCAGCGCGGAACGGTTATTGCCGTTGGCGCAGGCAAGCTCAATGATGAGGGCGAGCGCATGGCTATGGACGTCAAGGTTGGCGACGAGGTCTTTTATGGCAAGTTTGGCGGCAACGAGGTTAAAGTTGACGGCGAGGATCTTTTGCTTCTTCGCGCCGATGACATCTACGCCATCATTGAGGACTAATTGTCAGTAACAGTTGCTGTGCCTGTAGCTGGTCTCAGTCATCCATACTGCAGTGCACATCGACAATACCAGCGCACCTGTTGGCGCGCATAACGAGCATCACAAGAAAGTCACGCGCGTCAGGTCGCGCTTTTGAATGAGGAGGAATTTGCAATGGCAAAAGATATTACCTTTGGTACCGATGCACGCTCTAAGCTTGCTAAGGGCGTCAATACGCTCGCCGATGCTGTAACCACCACCATGGGCCCCAAGGGTCGCTATGTTGCTCTTGAGCGCAGCTATGGCTCACCCACCATCACCAACGACGGTGTCTCTGTTGCCCGCGAGATTGAGCTTGTCGATCCCGTCGAGAACATGGGCGCTCAGCTCGTCAAAGAGGTTGCAACCAAGACCAACGACCTTGTAGGCGACGGCACCACCACCGCTACACTGCTCGCTCAGGTCATCGTCAACGAGGGCCTGCGCAATGTTGCTGCTGGCGCTAATCCCATTGCCATTCGTCGTGGTGTCGAGAAGGCCGTAAGTGCCGTGGTCGACGAGATGAAGAACATGGCCAAGGATGTCTCCACCAAGGAGCAGATTGCATCCGTTGGCACCATCTCTGCTTCTGACCCGCAGGTTGGCGAGAAGATCAGCGAGGCCATGGAGGTTGTTGGCAAAGACGGCGTTATCACCGTTGATGAGGACAAGACCAACTTTGGTATTTCCATCGACACCGTCGAGGGCATGCAGTTTGACAAGGGCTACATCTCACCCTACTTTGCAACCAACACCGAGAACATGTCTGCTGAGCTGGTAGATCCCTACATCCTGCTCACCGACCAGAAGATTTCTAACATCCAAGAGATTCTTCCTGTTCTTGAGGCTATCCAGCGCTCTGGCTCTCCGCTGCTCATCATCGCAGAGGATGTCGAGGGTGAGGCACTTGCAACCCTGATTCTCAATCGTCTGCGCGGCACCCTTAACGTGTGTGCTGTGAAGGCTCCTGCATATGGTGATCGCCGTAAGCGTCAGCTTGAGGACATCGCAATTCTCACTGGTGGTCAGGTTGCTATGAAGGAGCTTGGCATCGAGCTCAGCGACATCACCGCCGAGATGCTTGGTCGCGCCAAGAGCGTCAAGATTACCAAGGATGACACCACCATTGTTGGTGGCGCTGGCGACAAGGCAGCCATCGAGGATCGCGTTACCATCATCCGCAACGAGATTGAGCACACCGACTCCGACTTTGACCGTGAGAAGCTTCAGGAGCGTCTCGCCAAGATTGCTGGCGGCGTTGCTGTGATCAAGGTTGGCGCTGCAACTGAGGTTGAGCTCAAAGAGGTCAAGCACCGCATTGAGGACGCTCTTCAGGCAACCCGCGCCGCCGTGGAAGAGGGTATCGTCGCTGGTGGCGGCGTTGCTTTCCTCGAGGCTTCTGCTGCTCTCGACAAAGTTGAGCCCGTCGATGATGACGAGAAGATTGGCATCGACATTATCCGCAAGGCACTTGCTGCTCCGGTCAAGACCATCGCCAACAATGCAGGCTTTGAGGGCTCTGTTGTTGTCGAGAAGATTGCTGCTCTTCCCGCAGGTCACGGCCTTGACTCTGCAACCGGCGAGTACGGCGATATGATTGAGATGGGCGTACTCGATCCCGTTAAGGTCACACGCACCACGCTTCAGAATGCCGCTTCTATCGCTGGTCTCATCCTCATCACCGAGGCTACCGTGACCGATGTTCCTAAGAACACGAGCATCGAAGAGGCAATCACCGCTGCCGCTGCTGCAGGTGGACAGGGTGGTATGTACTAAGATGTCGCAGCTCTAGCTTCATGCCGCGGCTGTAGCTTCAGCTTCATGCTACGGTTGTAGTTTCAGATGTCGCAGCTCTAGCTTCATGCTGCGGCTGTAGCTTCAGATGTCGCAGCTCTAGCTTCATGCTGCGTGCGGATGGCGAGAGGTCATTCAAGCGCAAGCTCACGCCAGCAAAGCTGATGCGAGCTAACAAATAGAGAGAGCAGGTCGTTGGATTTCAGCTCTGGCGACCTGCTTTTTTGGGTTGGCAAGCAATCAAAGATTTGTCTGCCTGTCTAGCGAGATAGCCACACTGACAAACCCTGCCTACCTCCGGGTATACACAGTTTCGGGTTCACGGAAACCCTGCATACCTCTGGGTATACATAGTTTCGGGTTTGCAGAAACCCTGCATACCTCAGGGTATACACAATTTGGGGGAGAAGACGAGAGAAGAAGACACCAACAGGTAGCTGATTCTCGCCGAGAGACGGGTTGTGCCAGTTGCGAGACTTCCCCCAAGCAATCCCACCCTTCTACCAAGGGCATCTGTGCTCACTCAGCCTTTTCTCAGAAGTGCTTCCTACTATGTCAGACATGCTCTATGAACGTAGGAGGAGGCGCATATGAGAGCCACTCAATCGCAGACACATGCTACCGACGCGCTCACTGGACTCTTACAAGCTCATTCGTTCATTTCGGAAGTCGACCGACAGCTGGCTAGCGACTCGGTGACAAGCCATTGTGCACTTATATCATGTGATCTTGAGAGCTTCAGGCTCTACAACACAGCCTATGGGTATCGCCGAGGAGACGCCCTGCTGCGTATGCTTGCTCGTCTCTTAGAACTGAGTTTTCCAGACAGCCTTATTGCTCGAATGGCAGACGATTGCTTTGCGGTCCTGATACAAACGCCCGAGTCCGAGTGTGCAGCTGAATCTGAGTGCGAACGCCAGCCTGAATCCGAGTGCGAGTGTGCAGCTGAATCCGAGTGCGAGTGCGCACTCCAACCCGAGTCTATGCCCGAGCCCGCATGCGAACGCCAGCTCAAGTCCGCGTGCGAGTGCGCACCCCAACCCGAGCCCACGCCCAAACCCGCGTGCGAGTACGCGCCCGACCCCGATCCCGGCCTCGAGTGCCGCCTCCAACGTATATCCGAGCATATACAAAGAGCAACTGCCGAGACACCCATTCAGCTCAAAGCTGGTATCTACCACCCCGAACAGGGTGACACGGCTCTGTCTGCTCACGACAAGGCATGTCTCGCTCGCAAATCAATCAAAAAGGACACCAACAAGACCTTCGCTTACTTTGACAGCGAGCGCTGGGCGCGTCTCAACCGAAAGCACTACATCTTGAATCGAATCGACGACGCGATTGCCCACGGCTGCATTCGCGTCTTCTACCAGCCCATAGTCAATGTCACAACAGGAAAGGTCTGTGCGTTTGAGGCGCTCGCTCGTTGGGATGATCCTGTGTTGGGGTTTTTGTCGCCAGCCGAGTTTATCGAGACGCTCGAGCAGGCACATCTCATCCACAAGCTCGACTTAGAAATCGTGAGACAGGCGTGTCGAGACCTTCGCGGACAGCTGGCTTGTACGTGGCCCGATGTTGCCGTGTCGGTGAATCTGTCTCGAGCAGATTTTGATGCCTGTGACATCGCGGGCGAGGTTGAGCGCATCGTGAACACCTATGGAATTGACCGAAGTCTGCTTCATCTTGAGATAACCGAGAGTGCTCTTGTCGACTCAGAATGTGCCCTCAACGAGGGAATCTTCCAGTTACAAGACGAGGGCTATAGTCTGTTTATGGACGACTTTGGAAGTGGCTATTCAACCCTCAACGTTCTTAAAGACTACGATTTTGACACGCTCAAAATCGACCTTAGGTTTTTGTCCTGCGGAAAAAGCACTGCCACCAAAGAGACTGAGACCTGCGGAAAAAGCACTGCCACCAAAGAGACTGAGACCTGCGGAAAATCCACTGCCACCAAAGAGACTGACTCCTACGGAGAAGACAAGCGACTTCTCAAAGCTCGCGCAATCATCGAGTCGGTAGTTGGTATGGCTAAAAGCATTGGCATGCATGCTCTTGCTGAGGGTGTTGAAACCCATGAGCAACTGGCTTTTCTTACAGACATTGGCTGCGAGATGGTACAGGGCTATCTGTTTGGAAGGCCCCAACCGCTTGAGCTGCTGCGCTGTGTCGCGTGATGTTCTCTCAGGGTCTTCTCAGCTCGCTTGGGCATGATAGAGATGAACGTGAGATAGGCGATATGAACCGAGTTTTGAAAGGAAAGGTGACATGATGGATAAGAGCTCATTGAAAGTAACTGCTCTATCGGCGGCAACGGCAGCGGTGGTTCTCGCGCTGGGACTTGGTGGCTTTGCGCTTGCGGGCAATTGGAACTTCCCAACAGATCCCCAGCTGGCAGAGCGTGTTGCCACGAAGGCAGAAGCCGAGGCACAAGAGGATGCTCGTGAGGCAGACTTTGCCGAGCAGACCGGAGACCCCGAGGCAGCAGAAGAGCGAGCAGAAGCAGCTGCATCTGAGGCTTACGCAAAAGCAGCGCGCGAGGCGGCTGATGCGGCGAAGGCATCGGCAACAGCTGATGTGAGCGATTCATCAAACTCCACGAATGCACAGCAAAGCTCATCTCAGCCAACGCAAACTGAGAGGGTGCAGCAGGCTCAGCAGTCAGCAGCAGCTCCCAGTCAGCCAACACCAGCTCAACCGAGTCGGCCCCAAGTAAGTGCGCCAGAGCCAACACCAGCTCCCAGTCAGCCACAGGCGAGCGGACAGGCTGTAGTTCCCAGTCAGCCACAGGCAACGTCGCAACTCCCCGACGGAGGAACACTCTACGGCGATGATATCTACAAACAGGAAGCTGGAGTTGTCTATGAGTGGGATGATGGGCGATGGGAGCCCGAGTACGACAAAACAATCGAGAACGGCACGGTCTATGAATGGGACGATGGCCGCTGGGAGCAAGATGATGACGACTGGGATGATTACCACGATTACGATGACGACGACTGGGATGATGATTGGGATGATGATTAAGACGTCTCACATCGGATGACTAACGTGAGCGGCCGGGGACTCACACCTTGGCCGCTTTTCACAAAGTAGAAACCACAGAGAAAAGCAGGCAGCCAGCAGTATTTACCAACAGACAGTCCGCAGATAGCCACAAGCAAGCCAAGGAGGAACTCATGCGCATTTTGGTGGTCGAAGACGAGCTCAATATCGTTGAGTACCTCAAGATGAGTCTCGAGGCAGAGGGCTTTCATGTAGACACTGCAACCGACGGCAATACTGGGCTTGAAATGGCACTTACCAACAGCTATGACGCCATTACCCTCGACATCATGCTTCCGGGAATGAATGGCTACAACGTTTGCAAACATCTCAGAGAAGCCCAGATTAGCACGCCCATCCTGATGCTTACCGCCAAAGACGGTGAGTACGACGAGGCAGATGCCTTTGACATCGGAGCCGATGACTTCTTGCGAAAACCTTTCTCGCTCGTGGTGCTGGTGGCTCGCCTGCGATCTTTGTTGCGCCGTGGTTCTTCTTCGGGGCAGGGTTCGGTGCTACAGGTGGCAGATCTCGTGCTCAATACCAGCACTAAAACAGTGATGCGTTCTGGACAAGAGCTGTCGCTTACTCCGCGCGAGTTTTCACTTCTCGAATATCTCATGCACAACGAAGGCAAGCCGCTCTCAAAGACCCAGCTCCTTGAGCATGTGTGGGGTCTCGATTTTGCAGCAGACGAGAATATCGTCGAAGTTTATATTGGTTACGTCCGCAAAAAAGTTGACTCTCCATTTGACCAACCCCTCATTCATACCGTGAGAGGCATGGGCTACAAGATTCAGGACGCCAAGGGATAAGCAATGAGTTTTGCACCAAAAAGCATCCGAGCTAAGGTCACCATTACCGCAACGGCTATTTGTGCTCTGGTAATGGCACTCGTGGTAGCAGTGACGTTTTATGCTATGCGCCACATTTTGATATCGATGATGTCAAATTCCATGACCGAGCGCCTTGATCGCGCTCAAGCTCAGGTTCTTGCTGGTAATTATCAAGCAGCCATTGATATGGCAGGAACTGACATGATGCAGCTTATCGATGCCCATGGAACCATCATTGCCGAGACACCCAATGCACGCGGATACTCGCTCAAGGCTGTCCTTGAAGACGATGAGGACGACGATGATGATGAGGACGAG
>JAFUCQ010000048.1 GCA_017459605.1 Atopobiaceae bacterium | reverse complement strand
TGGTCTGCACTTTGCGCAAAGGGCATGTTATTGCTCTCCAACAGAGTCCTGTAAAGCTCCTCGGCCGAAATTAACATGCCCTTTGAAATGGGAGAAAAAAATGACCTGCGCTTTTGATGGATTTTGGGCTGCACTTTGCGCAAAGGGCATGTTATTGCTCTCCAACAGAGTCCTGTAAAGCTCCTCGGCCGAAATTAACATGCCCTTTGAAAAAGCCGAGAAAAATTACCTGCGGATTTAATGAGAAAACATCTGCATGTCTTGCAAACGGCATGTTAATTTGAGCTTCAGAGCGCCAGCCCAGAACCAAACGAGCACGACGGGGCTTCTCGCCATGCGGGCGCTCAATGTGCGCACTCAATGCGCTCACGTGTCGCTTGGATAAAACCATCCGCCGCTGCTTGGACATAACCATCCGCTGCTTTGGACATAGCCATCCGCTGCCGCTTGGACATAGCCATCCGCTGCTACTTGGGTGTAGCCATCTGGTTTGCGCGTATGAATTTGCTCGCATGAACTTGTGCGCAGAACTATAGCTCGGAAATCGAAATCGACTGCCTACCTAACTCGTCTACCTCGTAGGTAATCGAAAAATCGTTCACCGAGGGGCTAGCTGCAGTTATTGCTTCGAGGCGCTTGCGGGCATTGAGCGATTTATTCCCGGGCATAATTGACCAGATGAAATCTTGGCGAGCTTTAGCGATTGAAGGATGCAATAGCATTTGTTTTTGTAAGGAGAGGTCTCGGTCTGCCGTGGACTCCATGACCTCGATGACTTGAGACATTAATCGGTCGCAACCACCGGGCTCTTCGAGGTCTTCTCGGGTGACAGGAAAAACCGTGAGCCCCATAGACATGAGGTCACGATCTCGATGCTTGTCGTCCACAATGCGCCTGCGGGTTTCACGAAGCGTATCGTCAAGCTGCCGAATAGCAGCCGAATCACCGGGATGGCGGTCTGCATACACGGCAGCAGTTGCGATATCGTGAAGTCTAAAGTGGTCATCGCCATCGTAGTTGATGCCTATGTTGGTTTTTTCGAACATAATGTCGGGCACTCGGCTATCAACACTGCTTGATCGCGACATTCTTTCGCTCAATTGTTTGCGCGGATTGAGAACAATTGGATCCAATCCGTATCCAAGGTTGTAGACAGGCGTGACGATAAGAGCAGCAAGGATCGCCTCCATAGGAGACCATGCGTTTTCAACGATGCGCTCTATTGTTTCGAGGGCTTGTTTTGTTCCGCGAATCCAGCTGGCCTCTGTGGCAAATGCGCGCAACCGATTAACGTTCGTGACTGGCTCGATATCATAGGTTATCGTGCCGTTTCTTGGATCATCTGCCGACCGAGAAAACCTGCCGCAGAGCTCCATCCCAAGAAGTAAGTGAATCGCTGGGTCCATCACGCGCGCCAGCTCAATGAACATGAGCTCAGGCCCGCTTATAGCAAGTCCGTTTTCGAGCTGGATAAAAGCCTTGTTGGGATAGCTTCCGAGTCGAAAGGTGTTGTTGGTTCCTCGGACTTGAAGGCGCGATTTCTTATCGGAAGTCAACACATGGAGCGGCTGTTTTTCTGAAAACTCAGCAACGCTTCCGTATGGTTCAAGTTGGCCTCGCAGGGCTTTAGTTGTCCAGCGCTTGGCCGGAGAGGAGTTCGGCTCAATGAATTGACAACGGCGATTGATTTGCTTGGAATTGGCACGGCTACGGAGAGTGCGCAATATATGAAGAGCTGATAGTCCGTTAAGAGTGAACTGCATCGAACTCCAATCAATCGAACAGTGACCAATTTGCTTTGAAACGTGCCATGCGGTTTACACAGCTAATCAAGGGCTACAGCATGTAATCAAGGGCTACAACACCTAATTAAGGGCTACAACACCTAATTAAGGGCTACAACACCTAATTAAGGGCTACAACACGTAATCAAGGGCTACAACACCTAATTAAGCTGGAGACCTGAATGAATGATATCGAGTGCGAGTGGTTAGTTTGTAGTGTAATTAACATGCCCTTTGAAAAACACAGAAAATCTGACCTGCGTATTTAATGAGTTTCGAGTCGGATGGTTCACAAAGGGCATGTTATTGCTTGGCAATGGGGATGCGCAAAGCGCCTGAATAGAAAATAACATGCCCTTTGAAAAACACAGAAAAACTGACCTGCGTATTTAATGAGTTTCGAGCCGGATGGTTCACAAAGGGCATGTTATTGCTCGTGATGGAGAGTGTTGTTGCTTGCGGCGGAGAGTACTATCACGTGCGATTGTGCTGTTGCTGCCTGTGGTGGAGTATGAGCTAATGGCGATGTTCAGTGTAAACCCAATGAGAAGGGGCTTGACGCTGCAGTAAAACTTGATGTCGCGCTAAGATTGTTGCGGAGATTGTCTAGCAACGGGAGGCGAGCTGTCGAGTTCTGCCAGTTGCCCAACGAAGCGCTGTTGAGGCGAGCACCGCGTGCGCCAGATGTCGGGCTGAAACGAGCGCTGTCGAGGCGAGCACCGCGTGCGCCAAACGTCGGGTTGAGGCGAGTGCAGCGTACGCCAAGCGTCGCGGACCGAAACGAGCACCGCGTGCGCCAAACGCCCGGCTGAGCTGAGACAACTTCAGGAGCACATACCAACAGGTGAGGGGAATGTATGAACGAGCAGCGTTTGAATCGGGTATTGCAGCGACTTGAAAGCATGGGACTTGAGCAGATGCTCATCTGTGACCCCATGTCCATCAAATACCTGTGTGGCTACTATGTTGAGCCCATGGAGCGCTTTTTGGGACTGACCATCTCAACGAACGCAGAACCTACGCTGTTTGTAAACCAGCTCTTTCCCGCTCCAGAACAAACTACAGCTCAAACGGTTATTTTGAGCGACAACGACAGTCCAATACCAGCGCTTGCAGATGCTATCAACGCTCACAAGGCGCTCGGCGTTGACAAGGGGCTTGAGGCACGTTGGCTCGTCCCGCTCATTGAAGCCCAAGCAGCCCAAGCTTTTCGCCTGTCGAGCGATGCGGTCGATGGCGTTCGTCGAATCAAGGACAAGGACGAGCAAGAACTCATGCGTGCAGCGTCACGAACCAATGACAAGGCTATGGCATGGCTCAAAGAACAGACGCATGTTAGTGCAGTCGAGCGAGAAATCGCAGCAGCGCTCGAGGGACACTACCGCGAGCTTGGAGCAGAGGGCAACTCGTTTACACCTATCGTGAGCTTTGGCGCAACTGCAGCAGATCCCCACCATGAGCCGGATGGCACGGTGGCCCAAACAGGAGATGTCATCCTGTTTGATGTTGGTTGTATCCAAGATGGCTACTGCTCAGATATGACCCGCACGTTTTTCTTAGGTGAGCCAAGCGAGCGTGACCGCAAGGTGTACGACATCGTACGGCGAGCGCACGCAGCAGGAGAATCGGCGGTCAAGCCCGGTGTTGCGCTGAGCGAGATTGACCGAGCAGCCCGCTCTGTCATCGAAGAGGCGGGATATGGCCAGTACTTCACCCATCGTCTTGGCCACCAGATTGGCACGTCGGTGCATGAGGTGGGCGATGTTTCCGAGGTAAACATTGAGATGTTTGCAGAGTCGGGCATGTGCTTCTCGATAGAGCCGGGCATCTATCTGCCGGGCGAGATGGGCGTGCGCATAGAAGACCTCGTGTTGGTAACCGAGGATGGCTGTGAGGTTTTGAACGAGTTTCCCACCGAGTTGCAGGTGCTCTAACGAGACCGATAAAGACTTGGCGTGCTCTGTCACATCTGCCCGGTCTCGCTGTCGGAGTTTTGGTTGACCTTTGGTCGGGCCTTGTCTTACCCCACGCCTGTCAGCCTTTGGTCGGGCCTTGCCTTACCCCACGCCTGTCAGCCTTTGGTCGGGCCTTGCCTTACCCCACGCCTGTCAGCCTTTGGTCGGGCCTTGCCTTACCCCACGCCTGTTAGCCTTACGTCGGGCCTTGCCTAGCCCTACGCCTCTTTCCAGCTGAGGCGGCGGGCAAGGTCGGTCAATGCGTGAAAGCGGTGCGAGATGGCGTTTTTCTCGTCAGGCATGAGTTCTGCCATGGTTTTGCCCGGTGTGTCGTTGGGCAAAAACAGCGGATCGTAGCCAAAGCCGTGAGAGCCTCTCGGAACCCGGCCAATCATACCTTCGCAGTCTCCATTGCCTTCAACCACGTCGCCAATCCCGCGAACAAACACCACGGTTGAGTGGAAGCGTGCGGTGCGCTTGTCGTCAGCAACGTCTGCAAGCTCGCGCATGAGCTTCTCGTTGTTGGCGCTATCGTTGCCGTGCTCGCCTGCCCAGCGAGCCGAGTGAATGCCCGGAGCTCCACCGAGGGCGTCAACCACCAGACCTGAGTCGTCTGCTACAGCCATAAAACCTGTGCGTTCAAAGGCATCCTGCGCCTTGATGAGCGCGTTTGCAGAAAAGCTGTCGCCATTCTCGATAGGCTCGGGAAAGTCACCGAGCTGGGAGAGAGCCACAAAACGCGTCTGAGGCAGCACGCGCGAAAGAATGGTCTCAATCTCTGTGAGCTTGTGGAGATTGCCCGTTGCAACAACAACGGTGTGGGCTGGGTCAAGTTCGTCTCGAGAAATGGCAGGGAGGGGATTGTTCTGCACGGCGTTTCCTTTCGCTATGACCTAAAGTGGGTGACGTCGTTTTGAAGGGCTATAAGCTGCTCGATTCCTGCCTGCCCAAGGTCAAGCAAGCCATCGAGTTGCTGTCGAGAAAAACAAATGCGCTCGCCTGTTCCTTGGAGCTCAACAATGTTGCCGTCGTCGGTAGCAACGAGGTTCATGTCAACCTCGGCATGGCTGTCTTCGGGGTAGTTGAGGTCGAGAAGAGCCTGACCATCGACAATGCCAAAAGAAACGGCGGCAACCTGTCCGGTGAGTGGCAAGCGGCGAATCTTTCCTGCATCAACCCATGCACACAGCGCGTCGTGGAGCGCTACCCACGCACCGGTAATCGAGGCAGTGCGGGTGCCTCCATCTGCTTGAAGCACGTCGCAGTCTACGGTCACGCAGCACTCACCAAGGGCGCGCAGATTGCACACGGCACGCAAGCTTCTGCCAATGAGGCGCTCGATTTCCATGGAGCGACCCTTGCGGCCGTTGTATTCGCGCTTGGTGCGCTGGCCGGTTGAGGCAGGAAGCATGGCGTACTCTGCAGTTACCCAGCCAGCATGGGCGTTTTTTCTCCACGCGGGAAGGCTCTCGTCGATGGTTGCGGCGCACAACACGCGCGTATCGCCAAACTCACACAGGCACGAACCCAGTGCATTTTTCATGACATTGCGAGTCAGACTTACTTTTCGCAGCTCATCTGGGGCACGTCCATCCTTGCGCTGGAAATGCGCACTGAGATTGTTTGCTGTGTCGAGTCCGCCCATTATCAGCTCCTTGCCAAAAAGAAAGGTCAGGCCCTGCAGCCTGACCTCTAGCTGTCTTTGGTGGGCGATGAGGGATTTGAACCCCCGACCTTATGCGTGTAAAGCATCTGCGCTACCACTGCGCCAATCGCCCAAGGCCTGTTAAAAAGCAGGCGACAAGCAGTGTATCACAGCACAAGATTCGTTGCAGGTACTATACTTGCCTCATGAAGCTAACAAACACACATTACAGCAGTCTCTCCCAGATTGCATCAGAACTTAAAAAAGCGGGTTTGCTTACAGAAATCGCAGGTAGCGACGTTGAGATTCATGGTGCGAGCTGTGATTCTCGCGGAGTTGAGCCGGGTCAGATTTTTATTTGCAAAGGTGCCGCCTTCCAACCACGTTTTGTGGAATCTGCACAAATTGCGGGTGCTGTGGCGTATCTCTGTGATGAAAATGTGGTTTCTGAGGTGGAGGCGCTGGTTCCCACAATGCCCCATTTGGTAACGCAGGACATTCGCTCTGCTATGGCACATACCTCGGCTGAGGCGTGGGGTCATCCCGACCGAGAGCTTCCTGTTGTTGGAATCACGGGCACCAAAGGAAAAACAACCGTTGCCTATATGCTCAGGCACATGCTCGATGGGGCGCACGCTCGTTCGCACGCTGCTACCATTGGCACGATTGAGACCTTTGATGGAGTCGAGCACTTTGCAAGTAAGCTGACCACGCCCGAGGCGCCTGACCTGTGGCGGCATCTTCGCCATGCGGCTGATGCGGGCTTGACCATGGTGATGGAGGTGTCGAGTCAGGCACTTAAATACCAGCGCTGTGATGGCTTGCAGTTTGACGTTGGGGCCATGCTCAATATTGGACATGACCACATCTCGCCTATAGAGCATCCCGATTTTGACGATTATCTGAAGAGCAAATTAATACTCCTTGAGCGCTCAAAGCACGCGGTTATAAAGAGCGACATGGACCATGCGCAAGAGGTATGGGCAGCAGCACGGCATGCGGGTGATGTGACGAGCTTTTCGTTAAACGATGAGTCGGCAGACATCTGGGCAACAGATATACAAGCTGCTGGCACACAGCTTCGCTTTACGGCTCGCTGCCCGTGGAACACGCTTGAGTGTGAGCTCGGGATGGCTGGCAACTTTAATGTTGAGAACGCCTTGGCAGCTATTGCTATTGCGCACCTTCTTGGCGTGAGTGACCAAGACATCGTGGCAGGGCTCAAAGCCAGTCACACCCCTGGGCGCATGGAGCTTGTGGGCAGCGCCGATGGTCAGCTGGCAGTGCTTGTCGATTTTGCCCACAACGGAGATTCGTTTGAGCGCCTCTTCGAATCAGTTAAAGAGCAGTTCCCCAACTACTATGTTGTTTCGGTTTTTGGAGCAACCGGTGGAAAAGGGGTGGAGCGGCGTTTCCAAATGCCGCCCATAGCTGCAGCGAATAGCGACGTCATGATTTTTACCGAGGATGATCCGGGTCCTGAAGATGTGGCATCAATCTGCCAAGATATGGTCTCAGTAAGCCCTGAAGGCTCAAACTACGAGGTAATCCTCGATAGGGAGCAGGCTATTGCGCGAGCGCTTGAGCTGGGAAGAGCAGCAGAGCGTCCCGCATTGGTGTGTTTGCTTGGCAAGGGGCACGAAGCGCGTCAGCTGAGACGCGACGGAGCGCACAGCATTAAACGCGACATTGAGCTGGCACGCGAGCTGCTCGCTCATATGGACGGTGCTCATCATGGCATGTGATCCACGTCGAGAAGACTATTTGCGCCTTGGCCTGCGCTTTGCTCGCACGCTCAATGAAGGCGACCCCTTTGCATCGGTGCGTGCAAGCTCGAGTTTTTCTCGGCGCTATGCCTACAACCGAGAAGGGCTCCCGCAATCTGATGCCGACCGCGCCTTTCACCTTGTGGCTGAGGCAACCGATCTTATCGACTATCAGCTCCCCTTTGCCTCAGAAGATGCTGTCGAGCAGCTCTTTGAGGGTGCAAGTGCTTTGCTGGAAGAGGCAGTAGCGCTGGATGCACACTGTCACGATGCGCGGCGTATGTTAGGTGCTGCTGAGAGCTCCAGTTTTGAGAGCTACTATCGCTTTTTAGCAGATGGGGCGGAGGAAGTTCGCGAAGACTGTGAGCGCGCGCGGACTTCGAGTGACAATTTGCCAGAGAGCCAGCGCCGTTTGGCGCAGAGCCTTTCGATGCTGCCCTTTTTGCGTTGGCGTGCGAGTGAGGCCTCGCGAGCCCTCATCTGTGGACACTACACAAAGGCGGCAAAGATTTGCGAGGAGCTTCTCAGCATGGAGCGCACCGACCCTTGTGACGTGCGCTTTACCTATGCTCTGGCCCTTGCCAAGCTTGAGGATGATGAACAGCTCGATTTGCTTGCGAGGCAGTGCGAACAGACGCTCGGGCGTCTTTCGGTGATAAACCCGTGGATGCTGCTTGCGCGGCTTTCGCTGACGTTTAAGCAGCTCAACGAGAAGGCTGCCCTTGGCTACCTCGACCGGATTTTGCACTTGTATCCGCATGCTGCCATTGTGCTGAGCAACCAAGATGAGCTTCCCGACGGCGTGTTTGCTCGCCTTGCGGTAGCTCCCTTTAGCGAAGACGAGCTCATCTTAGCGGTGTCAGAAGCGAGCGTTTTGCTTCAAGAGGGGCGGAGCATGAGTCCCAAAGGGGCGTTGGGCAGCTGGCTGTCTAATCAACCGCGCGTGAAAGCGGCGCTCGACAAGGATCCGCGCTACAACCACCGTCTTTCGGCTGCCGAACAAGATTCAGCCGAGCAAGCTTCACAAGACGAGGAGGACCCTCGTGGACGCTCGGTCTGAACTTGTTATGCGCTGTGCTCATAAGCGAGCACTTCAGATTGGCCCGCTTTCGAATCAGGCTTTTGCCGAGCTCATGCAGGCTGTTTCTGATAGCCCACAAGACTTTATTGATGATGAAGCAGAGCAGTCGTTTGCCCTGTTGGGCGATGTGCTTGCGTACTATAAGCAGTCACTTTTGGGCGACGAGTTTCTCGATGATGAGTCTTTTTTCCGTGCACGAAAACAGCGCCTCTCCTTGTTGAGGGAGCGCTGTGAAGAGGTTGTGACGCTCGATTCGTCCAACGTTGATGCACGCTTGCTGCTGGTTTTGTCATCTGACGATGAGAGTAATGAGCAGCTCAGGGCTTTGATTGAACTTGAGCATGAGCTTGACGGTGAACGGGGACAGCTCGAGCCGGGCAATGCTGATGCGTGGGAGGATGTCTTTTTGCGTCCTCGCTTGCGTGTGAAGGCGGCGATTGTGCGGGCGTGTCTCGATTCTGCTCGCTACGGCCTGTGTGTAAAGAAGGCAGATGAGCTCATGCGCCTGTCGCCAAGCGATGAACTGGGTGCGCGTCTGAGCTGTGCCTTGGCGTATGCTCGGCTTGAGAACGAGGCGGGCTTTGATGAGCTTGACATGCGCTACGATAGGCGCGGCAATGCGTGGTTTTATCTCGCTCGCGTGCTACTCATGTTCAAGCTTGACCGCATGGCTGCTGCTCGACGGGCATTGGCGGGGTTTAATCGGCTGTGCATGGGTGGTGCGTATGCACTTTTGCGCCCAACTTTTGTTGACACCTATCTTCCGGATCGCCCCTTTGCCGAGACGGGCAGCTTTGAAGAAGCTCACATGGCAGTGCATGAAGCAGACCCGGTTGTGGTGGATACGCCAGACTTTGTTGGATGGGCACAATCTCAGCCAGATTTCGAGAAATCAGCTGTAGATTTTGCGCAACGTTATGGCTTTGATTGGTAGGCTGCAATAAAGGGCTGTTCTTTGTCGGATTGTTTGCTATACTATCCCGCGCGTCCCCATCGTCTAGCGGCCTAGGACTCCGCCCTTTCAAGGCGGCAACACGGGTTCGAGTCCCGTTGGGGGCACCATTGAATACGAAGCTCTCCGGTTCGGAGAGCTTTTTTGTTTGGCATGCTTGCGGGGACTCGAACCCGCAAGGGCGGCACATGCCTTTCCTCTAGTTTTTCAGTGAGTTGAGAGGAGCTGGGAAGCGGCCTCCGCGATGTGCAAAGACATGACCTGCAAAGGGATTCACAGGCATCACAGGAGCAGAGCCAAAAAGGCCGCCCCAATCAAGCACGTCACCTTCCTTGCAGCCAATAGCAGGGATAATGCGCACAGCAGTGGTCTTGTTGTTAACCACACCGATGGCCATTTCGTCTGCGATGATGCCAGCTATCGTCTCAAGAGAGCTGTCGCCGGGAACCGCAATCATGTCAAGACCAACCGAGCAAACACTCGTCATGGCCTCGAGCTTCTCGATAGACAAAGCCCCCGCCTCAACAGCGGCAATCATGCCTGCGTCTTCGCTCACAGGAATAAACGCGCCAGACAAGCCGCCGACGCTCGAGCTTGCCATGACGCCACCCTTTTTTACTGCATCGTTTAACAGAGCCAGCGCACAGGTGGTTCCAGGCCCTCCGCAGGTTCCAACACCGATAATCTCAAGAATACGAGCAACGGAATCACCTTCGGCAGGGGTGGGGGCAAGCGACAGGTCTACAATGCCCTTCTCGGCACCAAGGCGCCGTGCCGCCTCGCGGCTAATGAGCTCACCAGCGCGCGTAATCTTGAACGCGGTCTGCTTGATGCGCTCAGCTACGCTCATCATGTCGGCGTGCTCAGGGAGCTCTTCAAGTGCTGCTGCCATAACGCCCGGTCCAGAAACACCAACGTTAATCACGCCGTCTGCTTCACCGGTGCCGTGAACTGCACCTGCCATAAAAGGAGAATCCTCAACCATATTGGCAAAAACCACGAGCTTAGCAGCACCAAAGCAGCCCTGATCTTGGGTGGCACGAGCAGTGTCGATAATGGTTTGTGCCATGAGCAGCACAGCATCCATGTTGATGCCCGAGCGCAGACTTGCAAGGTTCACGCTGGAACACACGCGCTCGGTGCTTGCCATTGCAGAGGGAATTGAGTTGATAAGGCGCCTGTCGGCATCTCCCATGCCTTTTTGCACGAGAGCAGAAAAGCCACCCATAAAGTCGATATCGAGCTCGTGGGCAGCGCGATCCATGGCCTGCGCGAGCGGTGTGAGGTCTTGGTCTGGACAAGCTGCCGCAATCTGAGCAATGGGGGTAACGGCAATGCGCTTGTTCACAATGGGAATGCCATACTCCTGCTCGAGCTTCTCGGCACAGCTCACAAGATTGCACGCTCGCTTGGTAATGTGGTCGTAGACCTTAGTGCCCATGCGCTCGATATTCTCATCAGCACAACTAGCAAGATTGATGCCCATAGTGATGGTTCGGATATCAAGGTGCTGCTGAGAAACCATATTGAGAGTTTCGGTAATCTCTTGCGGAGTAATAGCCATGAGAGCTCCTTGTTTGTGTGCTCAAAGTTGCTTTCGAGCATTTATGACGAGCGTTTAGTTACTGCGTGCTTGCAAGAAACGCCATGTAGCAGCGGTATGCCTCGAAGAGGTCTGCCTTGCTAATAACCTCCCACGGTGCGTGCATGCTGAGCACCGGCACACCACAGTCGATAACGTCCATTCCGTACTTAGCAAGAATATAGGCGATAGTACCGCCACCACCTTGGTCGACCTTGCCAAGTTCACAGGTCTGATAACTCACGTCTGCATCGTCCATGATGCGCCGAATAGCGGCAACGTATTCTGCATCGGCGTCGTTTGAGCCGCCTTTGCCGCGAGAGCCCGTGTATTTGTTAAACGCGATGCCCTGCCCCAAAAACGCAGAGTTCTTGACCTCAAAAGCCGAGGCAAACGCTGGATCAAAGGCTGCCGACACATCGCTTGAGAGCATGTCACATTTGCGCAGGCAACGCCTGAGTGCAAGCTCTGCACTATACCCTGCTGTTTTGTGGATAGCCAGCGTGTCATCTACAAGTTCGAAAACCTCTGCGATGACATCTTCAAAGAAGCGGCTGGTCATGCCCGTGGCGCCAACGCTGCCAATCTCTTCTTTGTCAACAAGAATGGTGACAGCGGTTCTACGCGGTGTCTCAACGGCAAGGTGGGCCATGAGGCTCGTGTAGGCACAGGCGCGGTCGTCATGGCCATAGCCAAGAATCATGGAGCGGTCAAAGCCAAGATCACGAGCAGGACCAGCTGGAACAACCTCGAGCTCGGCAGACAAGAAATCCTCTTCGCTTATGCCAAGACTTAGAGACAAAATGTCAATTATCTGAGCTTTGACCGCCTCATATGTGCTGGCGTCTGCGCTGTTAGCTGTGGCAGCAGCGCCGTTAGTTGTGGCGTCTGCGCTGTTAGTTGTGGCAGCGGCGCCGTTCACCGCATCATCCGCGCTTGTCTCTGCATCAATCGTAAGAGGACGATTGCCCACGAGCAGGTCGAGCATCTCACCCTCAACAAACTCACTTGCCTTTTTGCCCATCTGATCTGCTGCCAGGTGGGGGAGCAGGTCTGTGATAACAAACACAGGATCTTCTTCCTGCTCACCAATAGAGAGTTCCTTTTTTGAACCATCTTTGAGTGCCACCACACCGTGGATGGCAAGCGGCAGGGTAAGCCACTGATACTTTTTGATGCCGCCGTAGTAGTGCGTGTCGAGATAGGCAAGCTCCTTGTCCTCGCTCAAGGGATTCTGCTTAATGTCGAGGCGGGGAGAGTCGATATGAGCACCTAAGATATTGAAACCATCTTCGAGCGGAAGCTCACCTAAGGTCATGAGCATGATGCCCTTACCTCGGTTGATGGCATAGAGCTTATCGCCCGACTTGAGCTTGGCACCCTCGTCGCAAAGCACAGCAAGGTTTTTGAATCCTGACTGCTCTGCGAGGTCAACAGCACTCACAGTACACTCTCGCTCAGTCTTGTTCTGACTGATAAATGCTTTGTAGTCTTCTGCGAGTTCATCAAGCTCAGTGAGCTTATCGTTGTCGTAGGCAAACCATGCGCTTGTTCGTTTCATATCGCTCCAATCTCATGCCCCATAGCAGCACACCGTGTTGGGTGACACAGTGTCACGTATCGTTTCCGTCAGTTGTACTAACACCTATCCGCATTGTCTATAAGCGCAGGTATTAGGCGTAGAACAGCATCTTGTTGTAGCCCGGAACCGGCCACCAATCGTGTCCGCAGAGCTGCTCCATAGCGTCGACCTTCTCACGAAGCACGGCCATTGCCGGAAGCACTTCGTCGCGGTAGAAGTTGTTTTGCTCGCTACAGTCTTCGATGGCCTGAGCTGAAGCGTTCTTTTCTTCAAGCTCACGAACAGCGGCGCAGATGGCTGAAGTTCCGTTGGTAATCTGCTTGGCAAGGTTGAGCTCACAAGGAGCCTCGATGCCAATGTCGTGCTTGGAGGCAACGGATGCAGCAATATCTCCCGAATAATCGATGAGTGCAGGCATATACATGTGACGCACCATGTAGATCATGGTGTTGCTCTCGATGTTGAGGAGTTTGGAGTATTGCTCAGCCTGAGCTACATAGCGAGCATTGAGCTCGTCGGCATTCATCACGCCATAGCGCTCAAAGAGTTCAATGTTGTCGGGGTCAATGAGGGCAGGCAAAGCATCGGGGGTAGTCTTCAAGTTGGGAAGCCCACGGCGCTTGGCCTCATCCTGCCACTCTTGTGAGTAGCCATTGCCGTCAAAGATGACACGTGAGTGCTCCTTGAAGCTCTTGGCAACCCAGCGCATGGCGCGCTTCACAAACTTGTCTTCCTCAACGCCCTCAAGTGCAGAGGCAAAGCGGTCAAACTGCTCTGCCACGGCAACGTTAAGAACCACGTTGGGATCAGATACATTTTGCTGACTGCCGCACATGCGGTACTCAAATTTGTTGCCCGTAAAGGCAAAGGGGCTCGTACGATTGCGGTCGGTGTTGTCGCGCAAAACGTCGGGAAGTGATGGCACGCCAAGGTCCATCAGCTCGCGCTCGTCCATGTGAACTTCTTCACCCTCGGCAAGCGCTGCAACCATAGGAGACAGATTGTCGCCTAAGAAGATCGAGATAATCGCAGGTGGTGCTTCGTGGTCGCCCAAGCGGTGATCGTTCCCAGCGCTGGCAACACTGGCACGCAAAAGGTCTGCGTGCTCATCGACAGCTGCCACCAAACAGGCAAGAATAACCAAGAACTGCAGGTTGTCTTCGGGGTGGGTTCCCGGCTCAAGCAGGTTTTTCCCGTCGGCAGAAAGCGACCAGTTGTTGTGCTTACCGCTGCCGTTGACATATTCAAAGGGTTTTTCGTGCTGCAAGCATACAAGCCCATGGCGAGAAGCCAAGAGCTTCATCTTTTCCATAACCAGCAAGTTGTGATCTACCGCAAGTGAACCGAGCTCAAAGACAACGGCAAGCTCATGCTGGCAGGGCGCTGCCTCGTTGTGTTTAGTTTTGGCAGGAACACCAAGGCGCCACAGCTCGTCATCGAGCTCTTTCATAAACTTGCTCACCGTGGGACGAATGGCTCCAAAGTAGTGCTCTTCGAGCTCTTGTCCTTTTGCGGGAGGACAACCAAAAAGAGTGCGTCCGCACAGCATGAGGTCGGGACGAGCCTCGTAGTCTTCTTCACGAATCAAAAAGTATTCTTGCTCGGGACCAATGGTGGTGCGCACACGGTCAGGCGTGCGACCAAAGAGCGCAAGTACGCGCTTAGCTTGTCGCTCAAGAGCAACCTCGCTGCGCAAAAGTGGCGTCTTTTTGTCGAGAGCCTCGCCCGTGTAGGAGATAAACGCGGTAGGAATGCACAAGACATCGTCTTTGATAAAAGCAGGGCTTGTGGGATCCCATACGGTGTAGCCACGCGCCTCAAAGGTTGCGCGAAGACCACCCGAGGGAAAACTTGACGCATCTGGCTCACCTTGTACCAGCTCTTTACCCGAGAAAGCCATCAGCACCGAGCCGTCGCTCTTAGGTGTCAAAAAGCTGTCGTGCTTCTCTGAGGTAATACCCGTGAGCGGCTGGAAAAAGTGCGTATAGTGCGTGGCACCCTTCTCGAGTGCCCATTCTTTCATGGCGTGCGCTACCTCGTTTGCAATATCGAGGTCAAGCGGTTCTCCAAGATTCATGACGCGGGAGAGTTCTTTGTACGTGGGTTTTGGCAAGCGCTCCTGCATAACGGAGTCGTTGAAAACAAGACTGCCGTAGATATCTTGGACCTTACTGTGAGCCATTGTTGCTCCTTTCAGCTGGCGACTGCCAGACTGATCGATGTGCTAAACATGGGGCTTGCGGTATCTCCAAACCCATAGTCTAACAAACGAGCAGCTCTTAGGTGTGCTGTGCAGATAATCAGCTTGGGATGCCTACATGTCCTGCGTATACGAGGAGCTGTTCTGGTAGACGTATAGGAATGTAGAGGGACTTGCGATAAAAAAATCTGATATGGCTCTGGTTTACGAAAAATTGCCGTATCTATGTTCGTGATTATTTATCGCTATGAAGATAATACGATTGACGTGCTGGCTCTTGTGTATGGTCCATCTGTTGTCTGATTGATTACCGCTCTCAAGCAAATAAAAGGAGCGCCTGAAAAGCAGACGCTCCTTTGCTCAGGGTGGAGCTCCGGGGCTCAGGTTGGAGAAAAAAGCCCCGGTGGGCTCTTGGGTAAGGCCGCGCGGGTCGCGCGCATCACGCGGGCAACATGCAAGGCGGATGAACTCCTACTTCGCCTTGCAGGGGATGGGCTTGGGTGGCGTCTTGGGCTTTTGTGCGCCGGCGGTTACAACCGCTCCTGCCGGGCATACCTCAAGACACTTGTTGCACTGTGTGCAGTTTTTCTGCACAACTACGTGGACAAACTTGGGCTTGCCCAAGATAGCATCGTCTTCGCACGCCTTGAGGCAGTCGCCACAGCCAATGCACTTACTCACCAAGATGTGATAGGTCTGGAAGGCGCGGCAACTACCAGCGGCACAGAGCTTCTTGCCAATGTGATCTTCAATCTCCTGTGCAAAGTGCTCAAGGGTCTGGCGAACTGCACGACCAATCGCGCGACCCTCTTCACAAATCGCTTGGCTTTCAAGGACCGGAGCAAGGTCGCGCATGAGTGAGACATCCTCGGTATGTCCTTTGCGCTTGCAGATGTCAGACAGGATGGTAAAGATCTGATAGGCGCCCTCATGTCCAAAGGTGCAGGTGCACTCAGTAGCACGGCGAAGCTCATCTACCAGCGAAAGCAGGGCATCTGCCATGCACGAATCAGCTCCGTACACATGGCAACACCCTCGCCCAGCTCAAACTCATCGCCAAACTGCTTAGGTACTACGAGCTTGCAGCAGGGGAGAGGAAGCCACACCGCCTTGAGATCATGCGCCTCAACGCCGAGCTTCTCAAGAAGGGCTGTGACCGAAGTTGTGCCTGCCAGCTCCTGTGTTATCTGAGAGTCTGCCATGCTACTTCACCTCCGCATACTCATGCCAGAGCTTCGGGCGGGTGATGCCCAAACGCAAATCGCACTGCAGGCATCTGCTTGCCTCGAAATTGGCTTCTTCTGCCGAGAAGGGACACTCAAACTGATCAAAGTTGTCGCGGCGCTCATCTGCAGAGGCAAACTGCGGCAGGGTTTGGGCGGTATAGAACTCTTCGGGAGCTCGACCCAAATTGCCGTCTGCTACCTCAGGCTCAACCAAGATCTCGGAGATGTCACCGTCGCCACCAAGGTAGCGGTCAATCGAGCTTGCAGCATCTCGCCCTTCTGCGATAGCGGCAATGACGCTCTTGGTGCCCGTTACCACGTCTCCTGCAGCAAAAATACCCGGCTCGCTTGTTTGCAGCGAGTCATCAGCCACAAGGTAAGGGCCGTGGGTGAGCTCAAGCCCCATGCCTGCGGTGTCCTCGGGTTTTTGTCCAACGCCAAAGATGACATAGTCGGCAGGAAGGGTAAGCTCGCCGCCCTCAACGAGCTCAGTCACTGCTTGGTGATTATCGTCAAAGTAGAAGCGTTCAATCTTATGAATGGTGATAGAGCCAACCTTGCCCGCTCCATCATCATTGATGGAGGTAAAGGCATAGGCATCGTGCAAAACAATGCCCTCTTCTGCAGCCTCTTCGCGCTCTTCTAAGGTAGAGGTCATCTTGTCTTCTGCCTCAAGGCAGGCAACGTCGACGCTTGCAGCTCCCAAGCGCACAGCCGTGCGTGCGCAGTCGTAGGCAACGTTGCCGCCGCCAAGAACAACAACGCGACCGCCAGCAACGGGCTGGGGATTACCTTCGCGAGCAGCCTTGAGAAAGGCTGTGTTCACATAGACGTTCTCGAGGTCGTGTCCGTCCATAGGCAAGACGTTACCCTGATGGGTTCCCACGCTAATGAGTACAGCATCATAGCCAGAGCTTAGCAGCTCCTTGGGCTCAGTCACGCGCTCACCGCATCGAATGGTAATGCGCGGATCTGAATCGCTTCCCTGAGCAATCTCAAGGATGGTGTCAATCTCTTTGTCGATAACCTCGTCGGGCAAACGGTAAGCAGGAATGCCGTAGCGAAGCTGTCCACCCGCCTTTTCGTTTGCCTCAAAGACGTCAACCACATGACCCTTTTCTGCAAGGTAGAGAGCCGCAGTAAGACCTCCCGGACCAGCACCTATAACAGCCACCTTCTTGCCCGTGAGCTCTTCGTGGCGCACGTGGCTCTTCCACTCGCCACTATCACGAACAGCAGCGGCGCGCTTGAGACGACAAATCGAGAGAGCTTCTTGCAAGTTGTTTCGCCTGCACTCACTTTGGCAGTTGTGAGTGCAGATGCTTCCCAAAGTCTCGGGGAAGGGAACCTTCTCACGCACAACGGCCGTGGCCTTTTCCCACTCACCATCTTTGCAGTAGCGCAGATAGCGAGGGATGTCGATGTGCGCAGGACAGCCACTGCGACACGGGACAATGGCATGGTCCTTCGCAAAAAGCCTGGGGCCGAGCTCGACATGCAGTACCTGTCCATGTTCCTCAATTTGCCGCAGACCAACTCCGTCTTGCAGGCGGTAAGTACTGGTCAGAGCGTGGCAATGGCCATGCTCAAGCGCCAGACGGTGGCCAACATCGAGGTGCCGCTGCTCCCAATCGAGCGCCAACGCAAGCTCGCAGCTCTCTTTCAGGCTGTTCAGGAGCGTAAGCGTCAGTGCACGAGGCTCATCGAGCTCGACGAGGAGCTGGTTACCAACCAGATGACCAAGTCAATTTGGGGAGAGGAGGAGTAGCAATGCGCAAGAAAATTGGATTCAATTCTGGTTTGGTTTCCGCCTCCGTCTCCGCCCCAGACGGCAATGACCTCACTCCAAAGCTGCTAAAGCTTCTCTGGTCGTACGCAGATGAGATGCGTCCACACGAGTCCGCTGATACGCTCGACCTAACAGCGTTCATGCTGTACTGTTCGTATGTGTCGCGCAACGCTGACGGGCTTGGACTCGAGGACTTCGACCTTAACTACTCTATCGACAAGGCGAAGTACGAGCTTGGGAACAAGTATGTTGCATCTGATTTTGTAGATTACTACGCCAGTCTTTGCATTCAGAACCCCAAGCTTCCCGATCTCCGGGGTGTCGAGTTTCGCACATACGATCTGTCGAAAGCTATTGGAAGCTGGGCTTCGATACTCGACGCATCTGGTCTAAGCCTCATGGAGGATTCGGGTGGCAAAACGGCTACAACCATTCAGCAAGTCCTGGCAAAAATGTTCGCATCAGACACCTGGGGCAGGTACGGCGGCGAGTATGCGACCCCGCTGTCCATAGTAGCCCTCGCAACGAGGCTCGCCAACGTTGAGGGAAAGACCGTTCTCGACTTCGCGTGTGGCAACGGAATCTACCTCGCCTCGGCGCTTTCGAAAGGCGCGGCTTCGGACTGCGGCAGGGACGTCAGCGCCCAGGTTGTTATGCGAGCCAAGATTGGCTGCTTCTTCGCTAACCCAACTACAATACACGACATCGCTGTCGCAGATGCACTCACGGCAGCATCGGTAACCGCAGCAGCACAGTGTATCTTCGCGGCACCTCCACTTGCCATGCACCTGCACGAGTTCGACATCCAAGAGAAGGACTACTTTTCCGATGTAATGGCTGCCGTAGTAGGTAATGACTCAGTGCGGACACCCTTCATGGAGGATTTTTTTGTCGCAAAGGCATACGCATCCCTCACAGATGATGGGATCGCCGTCATGCACGTCTCTGCAAGTTTCCTGTTCCACCAACAGAAGGCTCGACAGACGCTCCGCAGCGCCATGGTCGAGGGTGGGCGACTGCAGACCGTCATCGAACTACCAGGTGGCGTCATTCCCGGTACGAGCGCAAAGAGCGCCCTGCTGGTCGTAGGCAAGCAACCCACGGGTGACGGCGTCTTCATAGTCGACCTTGATAGCAAGGAGCTTACCGACAAGGGTTACGTCTCCAAGGGCAGGGGTCGCTGCGAGATTACTGAGTTGGGTATCGACTGGCTGGTCAAGACAGTCAATCAGCGAGATGAGATTCCGCTGGTTTCGACAGTCGCCGAGCGCGAGAGAATCCTCGCCTCCGGTAGCAACCTCTGCTACTCCAGCTATGGGGATGTCTTCGACTACGGGGCCATCCTCGATGAGGTCCGTTTGACGGAAGACATCATGGACGACATCAAGGCCGCCCAGGCAAGCATCGACTCCCTCAGCGAGCAGATTGCTGATATCCTGAACTCCATCGAAAAGAAAGGCTAGACAACATGCCAACTACCAAAGAACAGCAGCGGGCCGAGCTGCACAAGACCATCTGGTCCATCGCTGACGATCTGCGCGGAAGCGTCGATGGCTGGGACTTCAAGCAGTACATCCTGGGCATGCTCTTTTACCGCTTCATCAGCGAGAACCTGTGCTCTTATCTCGCCGAGCAGGAGGGCAACCCGAGCTTCGACTACGCAAGCCTCCCAGACGACGAGGCCGAGTACGGCCGTGAGGAGACCGTCAAGGAGAAGGGCTTCTTCATCCTCCCCAGCGAGCTTTTCTCCCGCGTGCTTGAGACGGTGGACAAGGACGGCATGGCGGCAGAGGAAGGCGGCGACGATCTCAACGAGATTCTGGTGCGCGTCTTCGCCAACATCGAGGGCAGCGCCGTGGGCACCGACTCCGAGGATGCGCTCAAGGGCTTGTTTGCCGACTTCGACCCCAACAGCCCCAAGCTCGGCAACACTGTCATCGAGCGCAACAAGAAGCTCGTCACGCTCATCACCAAGATCGGCGGCCTCAACTTCGGCGGCGCTTTCCAGGACAACTCCATCGACGCCTTTGGCGACGCCTACGAGTTCCTCATGACGATGTACGCCTCCAACGCCGGCAAGTCGGGCGGCGAGTTCTTCACCCCACAGGAGGTCGGCGAGCTGCTTGCCCGCATCGCCATCGGCAACCGCACGAGCGTGAACAAGGTGTACGACCCGTGCTGCGGATCGGGTGGCCTGCTGCTCAAGTTTGCGAAGATCCTTGGGGCGGGCAACGTGCGCAGCGGCTTCTTCGGCCAGGAAATCAACCTGACGACGTACAACCTGGCCCGCATCAACATGTTCCTGCATGACGTCAATTTCGACAAGTTCAGCCTTGCCCGCGAGGACACGCTCAAGCAGCCGATGCATTGGGACGACGAGCCTTTCGACGCCATCGTGTCGAACCTCCGTATTCCATCAAGTGGGAGGGCAAGAACAATCCGCTCAACATCAACGACCCGCGCTTTTCCCCGGCGGGCGTACTCGCCCCTCCCAGCAAGGCCGACCTCGCCTTCACTATGCATATGCTGTCCTGGCTCTCCACCGAAGGCACGGCGGCCATCGTCGAGTTCCCGGGCGTGCTCTACCGAGGTGGCGCAGAGCGCAAGATTCGAGATTATCTCGTACGCAACAATTTTGTGGATGCCGTGATTCAACTGCCGGCCGACCTCTTCTTTGGCACCACCATCGCTACCAGCATTCTGGTGCTCAAAAAATCAAAGGCGTCGAGCGATATTCTCTTCGTGGATGCGAGCAACGAGTTTGTGCGTTCGGATGCCAAGAACAAGCTTGCCCAGGCGAACATCGACCACATTGCGAACGCTGTTATTGCGCGTACCGAAGAGGAGTATTTCTCGAAGCTGGCCTCCAACGATGACGTGCTCGTCAACGACGTGAACCTTTCTGTGAGCAGTTACGTCGAAAAGCCTGACGACCGCGAGGAGATTGATATCGAGGCCCTCAACACCGAGATTGAGCGCATTGTTGCCCGTGAGCACGAGCTGCGTGTTGCCATCGACGAAATCGTCGCCGACTTGGAAGGTGGCGCGTGATGAGCAACTCGGCGATCGAGATCTACGAGTCGGATGACGGCAGTGTTCGCCTGGATGTTCAAATCGATGGCGAGACCGTTTGGCTTACACAGCCGCAGATGAGCACGCTGTTTGGGCGAGATGTATCCGTCATCAGAAAACACGTCAAGAACATTTATGCCGAAGGTGAGCTGGAAGAATCGGCAACTAGGGCAAAGATTGCCTTGGTTCAGAACGAGGGCGGCCGTGACGTCGAGCGAACAGTAGACACTTTTAATCTTGACGTCATTATCTCCGTTGGATACCGCGTGAAGTCCCAGCAGGGAGTCCGCTTCCGGCAATGGGCAACGGGCGTCCTGAAAGAGTACATGGTCAAGGGCTTTTCCCTCGACGATGCACGCCTCAAGGATGGCCGCAGCCGCTACTTTCGCGAACTTCTGCAGCGGGTGCGCGATATTCGCTCGAGCGAACGCAACCTGTATCAGCAGGTGACGGACATCTATGCCACTGCCATCGACTACAATCCGAAATCGCAGACGACGCGCAGCTTCTTCGCGACGGTGCAGAACAAGCTTCATTATGCGGCCCACGAGCATACGGCTGCCGAGGTGGTGTATGAACGGGTTGATCGCGACAAGCCTCTTGTGGGCATGACGAGTTTCTCTGGAGACTACGTAACTCGCGAAGATGTGAGGATAGCGAAGAACTATCTATCGGAAAAAGAGCTGCAGACGCTCAACCTTATTGTTTCGCGCTTTTTGGACTACGCGGAGTTGCAAGCGCTCGAAGAGCGAACCATGACCATGCAAGACTGGATTGATGAACTCGACCGAGAAATCGTGAGCACACGCCGCGCCCTGCTTGAGGGCAAGGGCGTTGTTTCGCATAGGCAGGCCATAGAGAAGGCAGAACGGGAATTCGAGGCCTACCGCGCTCGCGAAATGCGCGAACTCGAAAGCGATTTCGACCGTGCCATCAAGCAGCTGGAAGGTGGTGACGCACATGGGCAGGATTGTTGAGCTGATCGAGCGGCTGTGTCCTGATGGAGTGGAGTACAAGGCGCTTGGTGAGATCGGTGAGTTCTATGGTGGATCAAGCTTCCAGAAGAAGCGCTTTCTCAGGCTGCGGCGCAATCCTACACGTTTGACAGTAGCGGCGTATGCCGCAGCAACCGGGGACATGCCTGTCATGTCGATTAAAGCCCTTTCTAGACCCTTTGGAAATGAAACTGGAAGCGTGGAGTTGAATCAAGCTCCAAACCCCCATCGAAGACTCCCTGAGATTTTCCACTCTGCACGTGGAAAATCTTCGTTTGAGCTTCCAGAGATTGTGTACTCGCCGAGTGCACAATCTCTGGACGTGCTCAGTTGGAGCCACTTCCGAATGCTCTCGTGGGCCAGCGACCCCAAGTCGTGCGATCGGTATCTGTTTGCTGCCTTTGTCAGGAACGTGACCAATTTTGGGAGTGACGAATAATGACAAGGGGAGACAAAGAACTTCACTGTCTTGAGCGGGTTAAGAGATATGTGTTCCCAGATGTTAGCAATCCCACTGCGGAAGATGCGGATATGTCGTTGTTGTATTCCTCGGCATTTGGCTTCTCGTCAGAAGACTGGCAGGAGTTTTGCAGTGTCCTCGTGGCTGCTGAGCCAAACAGCAAACCGAATGAGTTTCCAGATTTCATAAGTAGGGATTCCCTGTTTGAGCACTTCGAGATTTCTGCCACTCAAGAGGGGAGAAAAGGTTCTACATTTAAACGAAAGTACGAGCCGTTTCTAAAGTCAGTATATGAGGAAGCTAAAGATGCTGCAGCTTCGGACGAATTGAAAACCATAGCACGCGCATTTAGTTATCCAGATCGCAAACATGAGCTGCTGCTGGATTCTCTCAAGCGAAACCTCGGCAGCCATATCGAGTCATTTGAAACCTATGCCGCTAGTCACGAGGTCGCAACATTAGTTTTTATCATTGAGCTTCAAGAGCACGGCCTCTCGATGATTGAGAATATATACGACGAGGTTGGTAGTGGCCGCGTTTTCGGTGACATACGGGAACAGCAGAAGTTCGATAATTACAGATTGAGCAGGGACAAGGAAGCTCTTGAGCTTCTGCATGCTTTTGCTGACGAAATTGACATAGTGATATTCGCCGGTGTTGATGACGTTGAGATTATCAAGTTGTGCGAAATCCCGAATATGTTGAGGCTACTGCCATGGCCGTTCGTCATAGCAGCTGGACCAACTATCGAACGGCATTCGTTCCTACCCGTCATTCAAACGATCGAAGAAGTGACAGAACAGGAAGAATATGAGCAGGATTGATGAGCTGATCGAGCGGCTGTGCCCTGATGGGGTGGAGTACAAGGCGCTAGAGGAAATTGGCTATCTCTTTTCTGGATTATCCGGGAAAACTAAGAGTGATTTTGGGAAGGGTGATGGGAGATTTGTTACATACAAAAATGTATTTGACAACCCATCGATTGACCTTGGCGTTTTAGAGTCTGTCGTTATTGGACCTGATGAGCGGCAGAACGAGCTATCTGTTGGTGACGTGCTGTTTACAGGGTCATCTGAGTCTCCCGAAGAAGCTGGGATGGCTTCAGTTGTTACGAGCCTTCCCTCACACCCGCTGTATATGAATAGTTTTTGCTTCGGGTTGAGGCTTAATGATCCAAGTATGCTTAACCTAGGCTTTTTGAAGCACTTGTTTAGGGATGGACGCATTAGACAGCAGATAGTAAGAACTGCAAATGGAGTAACCCGCTTCAATATATCTAAAAAGCAGTTCGTGAAGATTCGAATTCCTGTTCCACCTATGGAAGTCCAGGAAGAGATTGTGCGGATACTAGACTCCTTCGCGGAGCTGGAGGCGGAGCTGGAGGCGGAGCTGGAGGCGCGGAGGCGCCAGTATGCCTACTACCGCGACGAGCTGCTCGACTTCTCCGGTCGCGACGACGTCCAGTGGATGAAGCTCGGAGATGTGTGCTCTGTCACAGACGGGGACCATCAACCGCCGCCGAAAGCACAAGAAGGGGTTCCTTTTGTCACGATTTCTTGTGTTGACGAGTATGGTCGAGTTGATTTCACAAATGCTAGTCGCGTTCCTCGTTCCTACTATGACGCTTTGAAGAGGGATCGAGTACCCCAAAAAGGCGACATCCTGTACACGGTTGTCGGAACGCTTGGAGTTCCCGTGCGTGTGCTAACAGGCGACGATTTTGTCGTTCAAAGACATATTGCGATATTGAGACCAGAAAACGGTCTGCTGCAGAATTATTTGTACTTCGTGCTCAAGAGTACGCCTTTCTATAACGCTGCATGCTCTGCCGCGACCGGGGCGGCGCAAAAGACTATTGGCCTAAAATACTTGCGAAGCTCGGTCATTCCCATTCCCCCACTTCAGGAACAGGAGCGCATTGTGGCCATTCTCGACAAGTTCGATGCCCTTGTGAACGACATCTCGCAAGGCATCCCTGCAGAAATCGAAGCGCGGCGTAAGCAGTATGCGTTTTACCGCGACAAGCTGCTTTCATTCAAGGAAAAGGCCGCATAGCCATCGCTCGGCGTTTTTCTCTCACATGAGATAGATGTGATAGAATAAATGAAAGAATAAATTTTCTCGATAGGATTGCGAATGGCGATTCCAACTAGCATTGATACCCTGCTCGGCGGTCAGGCGGTGGAGTGGGCGCGTATCGAGTTCAAGGAAACGTGGGATCCCCAAGCGTCCCTTAAAACCATATGCGCGTTTGCCAACGATCTCGACAATTGGGGAGGCGGCTACCTCGTTATCGGCGTGAGGGAGCATGGCGACGGTGCGAAGGAGCTCGTCGGCGTCGCCCCAAGCAAGGTTGACGCATGGCTCAAAGACATGCTCAACAAGTGCAGGCTTATCCAGCCTGCCTATACGCCCATAACGGAGGTTTGCCAGCGTGACGGACTCACGTTCATCATCATGTGGGCGCCAGGAGGCAGCCAGCGCCCCTACTCGTCGCCCATAACGATGGGCGTGAAAAGCGAGCGTGTGCATTGGATACGAAAGATGGCAAGCACGGTGCGTCCGAACCACGAGGAAATGCTCGAGCTTTACAATCTTGCGAACAACGTGCCCTTCGATGATCGCGTAAACCACGCTGCAGTGGTTTCCGACCTACAGCCATCCCTTGTGAAGGCTTACCTTCACGAGGTAGGTAGCTCGCTTTACTCTCAGGCCGAAAGCATGGATTTCGTTGACTTGTGCAGGAGCATGAACATCGTAGAGGGGCCGCCGGAATACACCAAACCCAAGAATGTCGGCCTCATGTTCTTCTCCGACGACCCCGAACGATTCTTCCCCTATGCCCATATCGACATTGTGGAGCTCCCCGACGGCGAGAGCGGGAACAGGATATTCGAGCGCAGTTTCACGGGGCCGTTGCATCAGCAGCTCCGCGACGCCTTGCGCTATCTGCGAAACAATGTCATCCAAGAGACGGTTGTCAAGGTTCCCGGGCGTGCAGAGGCCGTGCGCTATTTCAACTATCCCTATGAAGCGCTTGAGGAAGCACTAGCGAACGCTGTGTACCACAAGGGATACGAAACTCGCGAACCGATTGAGGTTCGCGTCTTGCCGAAGCGAATAGAGATTCTGAGCCACCCGGGGGCGGACCGCTCAATCAGCATTTCCGGCTTGCGGCAGTACCGAGCCATCGGAAGGCGCTACCGCAACAGGCGCATCGGCGAGTTCCTCAAGGAGCTTCATCTCACCGAAGGGCGCAACACGGGAATCCACAAGATGCTCGAGGCGTTGGACCACAACGGCTCGCCAAAGCCGCTCTTCGAGACGGACGAGGAACGCATTTATTTCCTCGTCACGGTGTTCGCGAGAACGCAAAACATGGTTGAAAGCAGCGGCTCGCAGGCACATGCGGCGCGGGTTCAAACGCAGAGCTCCCAGCTTTTGGAGTACCTCGATGCACACCCCCTGTCCACAACAAGCGAGATGTCACAGGCGCTCGGCATAAGCGTCTCGACGGTCAACCGGATTATTGCAGGCCTCAAAGCGGAAGGCCTGCTGCGGCGCGAAGGATCACGAAAGAAGGGAAGGTGGATTGTGCTATGAGCGATGACAGCACCCAGCACGGAGCGGCCGAGCACGGCGAACACGTTCGGCACTATGCCGACATCGGGTACATCAGCGGCATCGATTATGCCGTCGTGGAGATGTCCGAGGAGAAGCCAAACGAGTCGCTCGTCGATGACCTGCCGGCCTCCATGGACTTCGAGGTCATGGCCTTCGGAGGGCAGGCAACCGTCTGCGCCGCAGCGCCCAAGCAGGGAAGGCGCTCGACGGCCTACCAAAGCGAGGCAGAGCTCGAGAAGGCCTTCATCGCCCAGCTGCAACGCCAGGCCTACGAGTACGTTACGTTCTCGTCGGAGGAGCAGCTCGTCGCCAATCTGCGCCGCCAGCTCGAGCTGCTCAACGGCCTCACCTTCACCGACAAGGAGTGGCAGCGATTCTTCAAGGGCTGCATCGCCTCGGAGAACGACGGCATCGTCGAGAAGACGCGCCGCATCCAGCGCGACCACGTGCAGGTGCTTCACCGAGACGACGGCACAGTGAAGAACATCCAGCTCATCGACAAACGCAACGTACACAACAACCGCCTGCAGGTGATGAACCAGTACGCCCAGCACGGCAACTACGGCAACCGCTATGACGTCACCATCCTGGTCAATGGCCTGCCCCTCGTGCACGTGGAGCTCAAGCGGCGCGGCGTCGCCATCAAGGAGGCCTTCAACCAGATCGAACGCTACCAGCGAGACAGCTTCTGGAGCGGCTGCGGCCTGTACGAATACGTGCAGATCTTCGTGATCTCCAACGGCACGCACACCAAGTACTATTCCAACACCACGCGCTGGAGCCACATCGAGGAGTCCAAGGGCAAGAAGAAAGCCGGGAAGAAGACCTCCAACAGCTTCGAGTTCACGAGCTGGTGGGCCGACGCCGACAACATGCCCATCTACGACCTCGTGCCGTTCACGGCGTCGTTCTTCGCCAAACACGCAATCCTGAACATCCTTACGCGCTACTGCGTCTTCGACGTGGACGAGAGGCTGCTGGTCATGCGCCCGTACCAGATCGTGGCGACAGAACGCATTCTCAACCGTATCCTCGTGTCCGAGAACGACACGTCCATGCTTGGCACGCTTCGCGCCGGCGGCTACGTATGGCACACCACAGGTTCAGGCAAGACGCTCACCAGCTTCAAGACGGCTCAGCTGGCGAGCGGCATGGCCGGCGTGGACAAGGTGATGTTCGTCGTCGACCGCAAGGACCTCGACTACCAGACGATGCGCGAGTATGACCGCTTCGAAAAGGGCGCGGTAGACGGCTCGGAATCCACGGCGGTGCTCGCCAGGCAGCTGGAGGATCCTGA
The DNA here is from genome assembly GCA_017459605.1 of Atopobiaceae bacterium. Lineage (GTDB taxonomy): Bacteria > Actinomycetota > Coriobacteriia > Coriobacteriales > Atopobiaceae > RGIG4373. The sequence continues at coordinate 6,935 of JAFUCQ010000048.1, read as the reverse complement.
CTGCCGAATCCTCGTCACCACCATCCAGAAGCTCTCGGCCTACATCAAGAAGAACGCGAAGCATCCGATTTACGCCCAGCACGCGGTCATCATCTTCGACGAGTGCCACCGCTCCCAGTTCGGCGAGATGCATCAAGCCATCACGAAGCACTTCAGGAACTACCACCTGTTCGGCTTCACCGGCACGCCCATCTTCGCGGACAACGCTTCAAGCTCTGGCAACCCCAAGCTGCGAACCACGGAACAGGCCTTCGGCGACAAGCTGCACACCTACACCATCGTCGACGCCATCCGCGACGGCAACGTGCTGCCGTTCCGCATCGACTACATCCAGACCTTGCGTGCGCGCGAGGACTTCCTCGACCAGAAGGTCTACGACATCTACCGCGAAGGCGCCTACAAGGCCGCCGATCGCGTGGACCTCATCGTCAACTACGTGCTCGACCACTTCGCACAGAAGACACGCCGAAGCTCCAGCTACCTCCTCAAGGATCAGCGCGTCATGGGCTTCAACTCCATTTTCGCTACGGCGTCCATCGACATGGCCAAGGTGTACTACTCGGCGTTCAAGCGCATCCAGGCCGAGCGCGGCGGCGAACGCCTCAAGGTTGCCCTCATCTACAGCTTCGGCGTGAACGAGGACGACGACGAATGCGGCCTGCCTGACGAGAGCTTCGACGTGGCCAGCCTCGACACGCCCGATCGCGACTTCCTTGAGGCAGCCATCGCCGACTACAACGCCATGTTCTCCACCAGCTTCGACACGTCCGGGGACGGCTTCCAGAACTACTACAAGGACCTCTCCGACCGCATGAAGAACCGTGAGCTCGACATGGCAATCGTGGTCAACATGCTCCTTACCGGCTTCGACGCCACCACGCTCAACACGCTCTGGGTGGACAAGGATCTCAAGGATCACGGCCTCATCCAGGCGTTCAGCCGCACGAACCGCATCCTCAACTCCGTGAAGACCTACGGCAACATCGTGTGTTTCCGCAACCTGGAAGACCGCGTCAACCATGCCATCAGCCTCTTCGGCGACAAGGACGCGGGCGGCATCGTCCTGCTCAAGCCATACTCCGAGTACATGGCAGAGTACCGCGACCGCCTCGTGCAGCTCTACGAGCGCTTCCCGCTCGGCCAAGTGATCCTGGGCGAGGAGGCCGAGAAGGCGTTCATACGTCTCTTTGGCACCATCCTGCGGCTGCGAAACGTGCTCTCGTCCTTCGACGACTTCGAGGACGACGACCCGATGCCCGCCCGCGACGAGCAGGACTACCGCAGCATCTACACCGACCTCTACCAGAAGTGGCGCAAAGACAAGGAGGAGGCCACCATCATCAACGACGACCTCGTCTTCGAGATTGAGCTCCTCAAGCAGGTCGACATCAACATCGACTACATCCTCATGCTGGTGCAGAAGTACCACGACACCAACTGCACCGACAAGCTCATCATCGCCGACGTGGAGCGCGCCATCAACTCCAGCTACGAGCTGCGCAACAAGCGCGACCTCATCGAGCGCTTCATCGACAGCCTGGAGTCGAGCGAGGACGTAACCGCAGACTGGAGGAAGTACATCGCGGAGCAGAAGGAGAAGGAGCTCGCGGCCATCATCGCCGACGAGGCGCTGGACGACGCGGCCACCCGCGAGTTCGTCGCCCGCTCGTTCGCGGAGGGCGAGGTCGCCGAGACCGGCACCGAGATCACCATGCTCATGACCAAGAAGCCCAGCCGCTTCGTGCCGGAGGGTGCCTACGCAGACATGAAAGCCCGCGTGATCGAGAAACTAAAAGCGTTTTTCGAGCGATTCAGTGGAATGAGCGCCAATTAATGCACAAACAAGTGATAAAACGCAGCCTCTGTTCTTTCGATTGGAGACTGCGTTTTTCTTTGCGTTAGGCCGGAAGGTATATCCTCACCAGCGGGAGTAGCCTTCGCGTCTCGTCGTCCGCATGCTCGTAGCGTTCGACGATAGCGCGCACAAGCTGATCCAGATCAAGAAGATGAACGGGGCGGGTTGCCCTCTGCGCCTCAAACCGTGCGTCCTTGGTGAAGCCACCGGTGGAGACGTACAGTCCTGAGTCAGAATTGCGAAGCGTGCCGACGAAGGCGCGGACTTTCTCGGCATCTATCTGCTTCTGGCGGTGCTTGACCTCTGCAACGATGCGGGGCTGCTCGAGGCCAAAGCCGTCGGGCGATGCAATGACGTCACGACCTCCGTCGGCACCATTCTGCGTCATGTGTGTCTTGTAGCCCATGGCACGGAGCATGCCAGCCACAAGAAGTTCCATGTCCTCCCAAGAGAACTCACGCACGCGATCCTTGATGCGCTCGATGGCCTCATCCTCGGTAATCACTGTGGACTCGTCGCCATCGTCGTCCGTGTCGCTGCGTGAAGGTGTTGGGACCGTACCAGTAGGTGCCTTGGACGCTTTAATGAGCTCGGAAAGCACGACGTCGGATATGGAGAACAGTGTTGAGATGCTGCCAAGCCTGTTCTTGGTTGCCTTATCGAGTAAATCGCGCGGCGCCTCACTCTCCCATACGACTTCCCGGACGAAGCACTCGCCGTTGTCCAATAGCTCCTCATCAGCAGGAACGCAGTCGCCCGTGACCTTTCCAATGTGGTAGAGCCGTGTACTCGGGTCGTACATCACGACGGTGGTTCCGATGGTGAGATCGTTTGCAAAGTGGTCGAGCATGCCAGCATGACTTGCTACTTTCTGAGGGGTCAGCCCATTGTGGGTCTCGGAATAGGCGTCCTTGATTTGTTCACGTGTTTTCCCGACGAGTTCAAGCCCAGCGGAGTCAAAGCCGATGGAAACCATTGACTTCTCGAGCCATTCGTTGGCAAACACGCCGCTGCGGCCCGCGCGCATGAGAAAAGCCTTCTGCTTCACGTTAAGCTTCTGTCACTAGCAAACAATCGCATGCATACAAATGACGACTTTCAAAAGCAAGCAAATGGTATCAAATCCTGCGAATTTTTGCGGAAGCACGGGTGTGCGGAATATTCTGCAGATCTAGCCCGCAACATTCTTAGGAGGTCTATCTCAAAACACAGTGTTTCACAGTGCAGAAGTGGTGTGATTGAGAAATCGGCGCACCACTTTGTTTTACTTGAAAACGCTTAGGATTATTTGTAGCGGAATTTGTAGCGCCACATTATGGAGTCTTTTCGCTTCACGGCCGCTTTGTAATCCTTCTTGAACCGAGTGGTCTGACGAATCTCCCACACGGTCATGCATCCAGGCCGGCGAACAACTCATCGACACTTGAGTAGCCTTTAGCGTTAGGGTCTGCCGCTATGCGGTCAGCCTCTCGCATGGCGGCCAGCGTCTCCGCGTTGGGAACGTCGCGCGTGGGTCGAAACGGTAGACCTTGTTCTCGTACAGCCTGGCGCAGGAAGGTGTTGACGGCGGTGGAGAAGTTCATCCCCAGGTCAGCGAAGAGTCTATCTGCTTCCCGCTTCAGCTGTGCATCGGTGCGTATGCTTGTGGTAATGGTTTCCATGGCTACCTCCTTGTGCTGCATATTATATGGATTGCATTGCAATATAGTCAATGTGGCGGGTGAGAGCATTGGGAAGCGATGTGCCAAAGCAGACCAAAGCAGTCTTTGCTCCTACTCGCTGGTTGCTCTCAGGCGCATCCGATTGCGCTCGAGGGCGATTCCTTCGTTGTCCGTGAGCTCTCCTTCGAGGACGTAACCTTCGAGTGCGGCCTTACCGTCACGAGGCCCTGTTCGAGTCGGGCGGTTCTAGCCACCACTAGCCGAATGAATTGTGCCTACGCTGAGGGGGACACGATTTGCCTAACATAGAAATTGTGCCCACCTCAAGGGGGCACAATTGCTTGTCACAAAAAGCTTTCCTGCGCGTTTGTCGGCTCAACATGAAATTGTGCCTACGCTGAGGTAGGCACGATTTCATACACAGCAACATCACGCTGACACAGGGCGGCACCGCGCTCATCATCGACACGAAAGACTACAGCCACGCGACGCAGCAGTAGCAGTTCGACAAGCGTACGGTGTATTTTCAGGCGATTGAGTCGAGCATTGCGAGAAATGTGGAGGCGCTCAGCCAGAGTATAGCGATGGCACAGCTGGGCGATGCCGCGGAGCTTGAGTCACCCACGTATGCGAGCTTCGGAGCAGCCATTGAGGCGGTTTTTGCCCTCGCTAAATCGCAGCGGTATGTGTTTGTCATCGACGAGTATCCGTACCTCGCGCGTGCGGACGCCTCGGTATCGTCGGTGCTGCAGCACGCCATCGACAATCACAAGGATTCGAGCCAGCTGATGTTGATTCTCTGTGGGTCATCGATGTCGTTCATGTTTGAGCAGGTGCTCGGATATGAAAGTCCGCTCTATGGTAGGAGGACAGCACAGCTCAAAGTCGAGCCGTTCGACTTTGCCCAGACACGCGCATTTTATCCATCGCTTTCGCCTGCCAAAAGTCTCGAGGTCTATGCCCTCACCGGCGGCATCCCTCTCTATCTGGAAAAGGTCGACCCTAGCTTGAGCATCGAGAAGAATCTCGCGCATAACTTCCTCGATCCAAGCTGTTACCTGTTTGAAGAGCCGGGAAACCTACTAAAGCAGGAACTACGTGAGCCCCGCCAATACAATAACGTGCTGCAATCCATCGCCAACGGTGCATCGAAGCTCAACGAGATAGCAACGGCATCCCAGATGCCCACGTCTAACTGCACGTTTTTGCTTGATAACCTGCAGGAACTGGGAATCGTGAGCAAGGAGCTGCCGTTTGGGGAGTCGAGCAGGCGCAAAGGCATCTATCGCATAAGCGATACGTTCTTCCGATTCTGGTTTCGGTATGTCCCGCGCTATATGGCGTTGTCGCAAACAGGCAAGCAAGACATCGCCGCTGGGTTGGTGGCAAAGCGACTGCCGGAGTTCGTAGGACCGGTTTTTGAGGACGTATGCCTGCAGTGGCTTTGGATGCGCAATGGTAACGACTTGCCGGTGCTCATGCTGGAAGCTGGTAGGTGGTGGGGCAGCAACCCCAAAACCAAGCAGCAGGAAGAGATTGACATTGTGGCGACGGGGGAGCCGAAAGGCGCGGGTCTTGCCTGTGAGTGCAAATGGACTAAGGAGAAAGTTGGAGCTTCGGCGCTGGACAAGCTTGCCGAGCGGGCAGATCTTTTGCCAATAGAGAAACCCACCCTTTTTGTGTTCTCCCGATCGGGATTTACGGATGAGTGCCATGCTGCTGCAGATACACAACCAGAGGTACGGTTAATTGAGTTTGACGAGATGGGTTGGTAGTGGACAGCTATGGATAGGCACCTCTATCAGCCTCTCCTACTCGGGAACGTCTTCCGCCTAAAGCTTTTGCAGGACACGCTCAGCCGTGCGTGTGCTGAGTGTTGAGAACCTCCTGATGGTCTGCTTATCTGGTGCCGAATCCGAACTAATAGGGATAAAGACAACTGCGCATGATTTTAACCATATAAACAAATCAAGGCTGAATCTCGCCGTTGATAGAGTCGCTTCTCACGTAGCGGGTCTTCCTGCCAGCCCCGATCCTTCTAAGGGTTCCGTCGTCAACGAGCTTCTTGAGCGCGGACTCGACCGACGAGCTTCCCAAGCTCGGACAGGCCTCAAGAGCATCCCTCTTCGCAAACGTGCCCACCTTCCCGAGGGCGTAGCGCTTCACAATGTCGTACGAGGTGCTTCTGGCACCGGCATCCTTGACAACGTTCACGCGTGAATCGAAGTCGCGGTAGCAGGACAGTACGATGCCGAGCAGGTACTCGATGAAGGGTTTGGGGTCATTTTCTCCGGTGTGCCAGTTGGCGTCAGCGGCGCGGAGCGCGCCATAGTAGGCATCCTTCGTGTTGGCTATTGCCTTCTCTATGCTGACGTAGCGTCCCACCTGATAGCCAGCCCGATATAGCAGAAGCAGTGTGAGCAGGCGGCTCATGCGCCCGTTGCCGTCCTTGAAGGGGTGGATGCACAGGAAGTCGAGAACGAAGCAGGGGATGAGTATCAACGGGTCGACCTCGCCCTCGGCGATTGCGGTGTTGTATGCGTCACAGAGCCGTTCCATTGCTCCCGGTACCTCGCGCGGCTCGAGCGGCGTGAACAGCGTAACGGTCTCGCCGCTAGGGAGCACGGTTCCTATCTCGTTGGGGGCCGACTTGAAGCTGCCGCCGTAGGAATAGCCGGTATAGCGTAATAGGTCGCGGTGGAGCTGCAGGATATAGCTCGGCCGCACGGGGATGTACTCGTAGTTCTCATGGATGAGGTCGAGCACGTTGCGGTAGCCGAGAATCTCTTCCTCGTCGCGGTTTCTGGGCGTTGTCTTGTCTGCGACGAGCTGTCGGAGCCGGGGCCCGGTGGTTCTTATTCCTTCAATGCTGTTCGACCCCTCCGTGCTCTGGATTCTGGCGATTTCGATGAGACGGTCGAGCGCTGCGGGCTTCGCGGCAAGGTAGAACTCCTGCCTGCCTTTGTGTTCGTGAATCTGCGCGACGCGAGAGACAATCTCGTTGCTCCACGTGCGGTGTTTCAAGGCCTTGTAGTCGAATTGTCTCATGTGTCCTTCTCCCAGCTCCTTCTTTACTCCCAAATATACCATCGATTTGGGAGCAACATCCCGACGGTTGGGAGAAATGGACTCAGGAGAAAGTCGCCCCCAGTCACCCCTCTCCGATAGATTGCTAAAAATAGGAGTAGAACTCCTAAATTTGACATCCCATCTGTTCGGGCAGATATGTGGTGACTGCAGTCCGGTGCTTTTCGGGAATTTCTCAGGTGACCCTTCAGCTGTTCTTCCTATCGATGAACCGAAGCATCACGAAGCACATGACGACCGAGACTGCTAACGAAAGCAGTACGCCAAAGAAGAGTGTCACCCAACTTGTAGCGGGCAGTATCTTGCTGAAGCCAAGGCTCACGAGTGAAGTG
>JAFUCQ010000047.1 GCA_017459605.1 Atopobiaceae bacterium | reverse complement strand
TCAGTCATGTGCTGCAGCAGCCACCAATCAATCTCAGGAACCTCAGCGGTCATAGCGTCAACCGTATTGACGCAGCGAATAATTACAGGCCAATCGTAGAGACGCTCATCATCTCTCACACCAGTCGCACGCATATCGGGCACAACGCAGAAATACTGCCAAATCGCATCTGACAAACCAGATCCAGTAATCTCTTCTCGCACAATGGCATCAGCTGCTCGCAACGCCTCAAGGCGATCGCGCGTGATTGCGCCCAAGCAGCGAACACCCAAACCCGGACCCGGGAACGGCTGACGACATACCATACCCTCAGGCAAGCCCAGCTCACGACCAATAGCACGAACCTCATCCTTATACAGCAACTTTACCGGCTCGACCAGCTCAAAATTGAACTCCTCAGGCAAGCCGCCAACATTGTGATGAGCTTTAACACCAGCATCGCTCTCAAGGATATCCGGATAGATTGTCCCTTGACCCAGATACGAAATGTTATCAAGCTTAGCTGCTTCTTCAGCAAATACCTCAATGAACTCCTCGCCAATGATTTTTCGCTTAGTCTCAGGATCTGCCACATCAACCAGCTTGTCGAGAAAACGATCTGTTGCATCCACATACACCAGATTCGCCTTCATCTGGTTCTGAAAGACTTCAATAACCTGCTCGCTCTCCCCTGCCCTCATGAGTCCATGGTTCACGTGAACGCAGGTAAGCTGATCGCCAATTGCCTTGATGAGAAGGGCAGCCACGACCGAAGAATCAACACCACCAGAAAGCGCAAGCAACACTCTGTCGCTTCCAATCGTCTCTTGTAGATACGCCGTAGCCTCTGCAATGAACTCCCGTGCCTGACGTGGTGTCTCAATACGAACCATCTCTGCAGGCCGCACGTTGCTTGTGAAATCCATTCGTCCTCCTCAGCATTCAAGATGAATGTTTTGTATTTCCCTTGTCCATTTTCCTAGCCATTGTACTCACACATCATCACTCTGTGCACTAAAAAGGGCATTAAAACGTTGCGAAGTTTCAAACCCTTCTTCATAACAGCTCATCGAGTGTCGATCCGTAAGCAGGAAGAAACTCATTCAAAAAGTCAGAAACCTCGGGCATGTCTTGTGCCATCTCGTCGAGTTTTTCTCGAGTCGACACTTCAGCACTTCTAAACTCGCCGTTTCCGGCACTTGCCTCATCAATGCACTTTATTAAGGCGCTTATTTTATCTGCTGCTTTGACAATCTTCCAGAGCGCCTCATCTGCGGCTCCTTCAGACACCAAGAGCGGCTCATACGATGGACGCAAATCTTCAGGGAGTGCCTCGAGCAAGCGCTGTGCCGCCTGGTCTTCTACCGCATGAAATGCATCGCGAATAGTTGGGTTAGCGTATTTCACCGGTGTTGGCATATCGCCTGTTACAATCTCTGAAGCATCGTGATACAAGCCGATAAGAGCGCAGCGTTCTGCATCCAACATAAGCGACACATCGTCACAATAGCGAACGTTATGAATGGTAGCGAGCGCATGAGCAATCATCGAAACCTCAAGCGAGTGCTCGGACAGATTCTCTGTACGAGCATTTCTCATCAGACTCCAGCGCTCAATGTATTTCATGCGCGAGACAATCGCAAAAAAGTTCGACCTCACTGTATGCGAAGCATGGGAAGTTTCACTCATACCGCAGTCACCTCTGAGCCCTCTAAAAGTAGCTTATCTTCCCACTCTGCCTCTTTGAATCCTACCAACACAAAGTCCCTGCCAACCACAATCGGTCGCTTCACCAACATACCGTTGGTAGCCAGAAGCTCAAAGGCTTCTTCTTGAGTCATGCCTGCATCGAGCTTTGCCTTTACCTCGAGCTCCCGATAGAGCTTGCCGCTTGTATTAAAGAAGCGCTTGAACTCAAGACCGCTCAGCTCATGCCATTCTAACAACTCAGCAGCGCTTGGATTGTCTTCGACAATGTGTCGATCTATATAGGATAGCCCGTGCTCATCAAGCCACTTCTTTGCCTTTTTGCAGGTAGAACACTTTGGATATTCAACAAAGAGCAGTGATGTTTCAGAACTTGTTGACACCTTGTCTCCTAATCTCTCGTAAGCTTGCGATGCAGACGGTGCGGTTTGGATGCCTCGGGACCAAGCCGTCGTTCGCGATCTTCTTGATACGCTTCGAAATTACCCTCAAACCAATGCCACTGACCGGGATTGTCATCTGTTCCTTCCCAAGCCAAGATGTGTGTTGCCACGCGGTCGAGAAACCAACGGTCGTGACTTGTGACAACCGAACATCCCGGGAATCGAAGTAGGGCCTCTTCAAGACTCGCGAGTGTCTCGACATCAAGGTCATTAGTTGGCTCGTCAAGCAACAGGAGATTGCCTCCTTGCTTGAGCGTCAGTGCAAGGTTCAGGCGGTTTCTCTCTCCTCCCGAAAGCACACCTGCACGCTTTTGCTGGTCTTGCCCCTTAAAACCAAAGGCAGCAACGTAAGCACGAGACGGAATCTCTGTATCTCCCACCATGATAATATCGTTGCCCTCGCTCACCACTTCCCACAAGGTCTTATCGGGATCAAGTCCTTCTCTGCCTTGGTCGACGTATGAGAGTTTGACGCTGTCTCCAAGCTCCAGCGAACCCGCGCTCACCTCTTCTTGGCCAATTATCATCTTGAACAGGGTCGTTTTTCCCACACCGTTAGGACCAATCACACCGACAATACCGTTTCTTGGCAGATTAAACGACAGGTTGTCAATAAGTACGCGCTCGCCAAACGACTTGCACAGCCCTTCTGCTACCAGCACCTTTTGTCCAAGGCGCGGACCTACCGGAATCTGAATCTCAGAAAAGTCGAGCTTCTTTGAGGCCTCTGCCTCTGCAGCCATCTGTTCATAGCGCTCGAGACGAGCCTTGCCCTTAGCTTGTCTCGCCTTGGCACCGCTTCTCACCCACTCGAGTTCTGCCTTGAGCTTCTTGGCACGCTTGGCATCCTGCTGGCTTTGAGCTTCAAGACGCGCTGCTTTTTTCTCGAGATACGTTGAGTAGTTGCCCTCATACGGATAGAGCTGACCGCGGTCGACTTCACAGATCCATCCTGCCACATTATCAAGGAAGTACCGGTCGTGCGTCACTGCCATAACCGCACCCTCATAGCGATGCAAAAACTGCTCAAGCCACAGCACGCTCTCGGCGTCAAGGTGGTTAGTTGGCTCGTCGAGCAGCAACAAATCTGGTGCCTCAAGCAACAGGCGACACAACGCCACGCGTCTGCGCTCACCTCCCGAAAGGATGTTTACTGGTGCATCTGGATCTGGGCACTGCAAGGCATCCATTGCCTGAGACAGCTGCGAGTCGAGGTCCCAGCCATTTGCTGTATCTATCTCGTCTTGCAGTCTTCCCATCTCGGTCATAAGAGCATCAAAATCAGCATCGGGAGATGCCATTTCCTCGCCTATCTCATTAAAGCGAGCAACTTTGGCAAGCACATCGGCAAACGCCTGCTCAATGTTTTCTCGTACTGTTTTGTCCTCATCAAGCTTAGGCTCCTGCTCGAGAAGACCCACCGAGTAGCCAGGTGTTAGCCGCGCCTCTCCGTTGGAGACCTCTTCAAGACCCGCCATTACCTTGAGTAGGGTTGACTTGCCCATACCGTTTGGACCAACAACACCAATCTTGGCGCCAGGAAACACTCCGACGGTCACATCGTCAAGGATGACCTTATCGCCATGCGATTTTCGTGCTTTGTACATCTGGTAGACAAACTCTGCCACCGTATCTCCTCTCAGCGCAAAAGCTCGTACCGTACATCAAACTTTCGGTAAAACAATACTGGTTCTTCGCTCAACAAGACGCGCTCAGCTCACAGAGAGGCAGCCTTGATAAACGCCTCCAGAAGATCGTCATACTCTTCAAAGGCTGGCAAATCAGGATTATCTTCACGAATCTTCTCAGGGCTTCTAAACAAAAAGCCCGCCTTGCTCGCACGAATCATGTCGAGGTCGTTGTAAGAATCGCCCGTTGCAATTGTGTCATAGCCAATTGATTGCAGTCCGCGCACCGTTGTGAGCTTTGAGTCTGCGCAGCGCATGCGATGACTCGTAATAAAGCCATCTTCAGATACATCAAGCGAGTTGCAAAAAATGGTTGGCCAACCGAGCTTTGCCATGAGCGGCTGAGCAAACTCTTCAAAGGTGTCAGACAGGATGATAACCTGCATGTGTTTCTTCAGCTCATCGAGAAACTCCTTGGCACCTTCGAGCGGATCGATAGTAGCAATCACCTCTTGAATCTCTCGAAGTCCCAGCCCCTTTTCTTTGAGCAGGTCGATACGCCAACGCATGAGCTTGTCGTAGTCGGGCTCATCTCGTGTTGTGCGCTTGAACTCGGGAATGCCCGTAGCCTCAGCAAAGGCAATCCAAATCTCAGGGGTCACAATACCTTCCATATCAAGGCAAGCAATGTTCATCTCTGATCCTCTCGTGATACGTGACGATGTTTCAACTCTAACACGCCTACGTTATCAAAAGCGCGCAGCGCCCCGACTATAATAAAATGGCAACTCAGGACATAGTCCAACTACGAATGCATCTGTTCCAATCTCAGATTCAATAGGAGTTTTACACGTGAGCCACTTTGCTCGAGGGATACTGAGTGCACTTGTCGGTGCTGCTCTTTGGGGTTTTTCTGGTTCTTGCTCGCAGTATCTCTTTTCACACTACGACATCTCACCGGTACTTCTCACCACCATCCGCATGCTTGGAGCGGGTGCTTTGTTTATGCTTGTCCTTCACAAAAACAAACGCGAGGTGCTCCATGATGTTCTCAGCACACCAAGTACCGTCAAGCGGCTGCTGTTCTATGGCAGCTTTGGCTTGTTTCTCAACTCATTTACTTACGTGCTCGTGATTAGCTACACCAACGCAGGAACCGCGACCGTCCTTCAAAGCCTCAACGTTATCTTTTGTTTGCTTGCCAGCTGTGTCATGGAACGCAGGGGGCCTCGGGGCTTGGAGATAGCAGGGATTATATGTGCCCTTGTCGCAACCGTACTCATTGCTACCAAAGGAGACCTCACCGCACTTAACCTGCCGCTACCCGGTCTGATTTGGGGCATCATCAACGCGATTTGTTGTGCTTTGTACATCATGTATCCCAAGCGACTCTTTGAGCAATACGGATCGTTGCCCATTACAGGAACGGGCATGCTCATAGGAGGTATCTGCGCTTTGGCAGCTTGGCTAGGAGGAGGGCTTGTATTTGGCGTTACGTCAGGGCAGCTCGGAGCGTCTGTTCATGTTCCTGCATTTGGCTGGGATGCCATTGGATTGCTGGTGGCTATTGTGTGCTTGGGAACCTTTGCAGCTTATGGCCTCTATCTGCACGGCGTCTCGATTGTAGGTGGTGTACGTGGCAGCTTGCTCGGCACCCTTGAACCCGTTAGTGCCATGGTTTTCTCAGCCTTGTGGCTGTCTACGGTATTTGTGTGGGCCGACTGGCTTGCACTTGTGCTCATGGTTATCACCATTGTTTTGGTAACACTTCAAGGTGGGGATTCCTCCGATAGTTGAGCATGCTTGTCAGCAAACTCCCTGCAGTACCACGACAGGAGCCCCACACACACGCATTGCAGTACCACGACAGGAGCCCCACACACACGCATTGCAGTACCACGACAGGAGCCCCATCGCACACACAGCGCCACGAAAATGTCGCACTCTTGTGTACCCTCATCGCGCAGATTCAAAAATGTGACAGCAAATATGCTCATCCGTGACAAATAATTACGTTTTTCTGCGCTTCTGAGAGCCCCTCTCAAGTATCTCCTATTAAGGGACATCAATTTACCAGCGACGTTGCGAGTGCTGTGTTTCCCGGGTAGCAAAACCGCACCCCCAAAGCACAGAAAATCGTAGTTTTTTGTCATCCTGAGCTGAATTTTGTGTCAGACTTTTATTAGCGGACTCATTCTACGCCTTCGCGATACCCAGAATCGCTGTGCACTTCATACCAACTCACAAGCTACACGTCGAAAGCCAGCTCTGCGCACTCCCTCGTACCAGCAATAGTGCGACGTAACAGCAATTAGGTAGTTAGTAAGTAACTGCCCACCTGCACACCTGCACACCTGCACACCTTCACTCACCGAGCAGCGCCTACTCAATGCCTACTAACAGCGCATCAACGAACTGACGAGCACCCCTCGCTGAGCGACCTCCTCGTCTCAAAGCCCAGCGCTCAGCTTGCTCATCAAGCTCGGCATCAGACAATTCAAGACCAGCATGTCGCGCCAGCTCATGGACAATCTTGAGATAGGTTTCTTTGTTTGGTCTGCTAAAGCGTAAGTGGATACCAAAGCGCTCAGAGAGCGAGACGACTTCTTGCAGGGTGTCGTTTCTGTGGATGTCATCACCCTCGCGGTCTGAGAAGTTTTCCTTCACAAGGTGACGACGATTACTCGTTGCATACACTGCAACGTTGTCTGACTTAGCCGACACAGACCCCTCGAGAATCGCCTTGAGAGCTGCATAGTTGTCATCGTTTGACTGGAACGACAAATCATCAATAAACAAGATAAATTTGAGCGGATTGGCACCAAGCTGATCAAGCAGAGCTGGTATGAGGCGAAGCTGGTCTCGGCGAACCTCCAAAATGCGCAGACCTTCCTCTGCGAGTTCATTCACCACCGCTTTGACCGTCGATGATTTGCCTGTTCCTGCATCGCCTGTCAACAAAACATTCGCCGCAGGTTTGCCTTCGAGCAATGCTCGGGTGTTTTCCAGCACAACCTCTTTTTCATGCTCGTAATCGACCAAATCGCCCAGACGAGTGGAATCCGGGTGAAGAACAGGCGTAATAGCCCCGTCATCATCGAGCACAAATGCGCGATAGCGAGCGTAGACACCAAAGCCCTTTTGAGCAGCTTGAGAGAGGCGCTCACGATAGACCTCAGCCACGTCAATTGCCTGTTCGCACGCAAAACGAGGCACATGCTTTATCCCCTCAAGCTGGCTGAGCAAGCTTGCTGGCGTTAAATCAGCCACCATCTGTAGCGTCTCGAGTTCGGAGGCGAGGTTGTACTCAAGCACAGGAGGAATGCCGTTGCCATGTCCAAGAGCGCGAGTAAGCGCGTTTTCGTCCTCACAGGCAAGCTCTGCTACATAGGCTGCAAGCGAGCTTGCCTGCGAGTTGTGCAAACACCACACAAACTCAGCGTAGTCGCTCAGGCTCTTTCCGCGCAAGCCTTCATCACGCGAGCGTAAGTATTGGCGCAAAGCAGCAATAACGGGGTCATGCAGCAGGCCTCGAAAGACAACAAGCACATCGAGACGCTCGGCAAGCTCAACTAAATCCACAGCTAAACGACGCGACGTATTCTGAGCTTCCATAACCCCTCCTTTTCACACGCAACCACAGCTTACCATGCACGACACACGTAGGTACCGAGTTGGATACCCGGTTAAGTACCGAGTTGAAGTACCCAGTTGGATACCCGGTTAAGTACCGAGTTGGATACCCAGTTGGGTACCCAGTTGGATACCCAGTTGGATACCCAGTTGGGTACCGAGTTGAAGTACCCAGTTAAGTACCTAGTTGAGCACGGCTCCTGTGGCTCCACTCGAAACCTGTGCTGCATAGCGTTTGAGATAACCCGAAAGCTCCTTTTGTTTGGGCTCAAAGGCAGCCATACGACGGTCGTACTCCTCCTGCGAAATCTTGAGTTCCACGGTGTAGTTGGGAATATCAATCGAGATGATATCTCCCTCTTCAACAATGCCAATGGGACCACCGCTTGCAGCCTCTGGGCTTACGTGGCCCAGACACGCGCCACGGGTTGCACCGGAGAAACGGCCGTCGGTGATGAGCGCTACGCTCTCGCCAAGACCCATGCCCATAATGGCAGATGTTGGGTTGAGCATCTCGCGCATGCCGGGGCCTCCCTTGGGGCCCTCATAGCGAATGACCACAACGTCTCCCGCCTGAATCTTGCCTGCGTTGATGGCGGCTTGGGCTTCTTCTTCGCTCTCAAACACGCGAGCCGGACCTTCGTGCGTCAGCATCTCAGGAGCAACGGCGCTTCGCTTAACCACACAGCCGTCTGGCGCAAGGTTACCTTTGAGAACGGCAATGCCGCCCGTCTCGCTGTAGGGATTGTCGATTGGGCGAATGACCTCAGTGTTGAAGTTTTGTGCACCGGCAATGTTTTCTGCGACGGTACGTCCGGTCACGGTCATGCAGCTCGTGTCGAGAAGCCCCCGCTTGTCGAGCTCAGCCATAACCGCATAGATGCCGCCAGCCTCATCGAGGTCTTCCATATAGGTGCGCCCAGCGGGAGCTAAGTGGCAGAGATTCGGGGTTCGCTCGCTAATCTCGTTTGCAATGTCGAGCGAGATGTCCCAACCGCACTCATGAGCAATGGCGGGCAGGTGAAGCATGGTGTTCGTAGAGCAGCCGAGCGCCATGTCTACGGTCAGCGCATTGGTGATAGACGCTGGCGTCATAATCTGGCGAGCAGTAATCCCCTTGCGCAGAAGCTCCATCACCGCCATGCCTGCGTGCTTTGCCATCTCAATGCGACGCGAGTAAACCGCAGGCACGGTACCGTTTCCAGACAGACCCATACCAATAACCTCGGTCAAGCAGTTCATGGAGTTTGCGGTATACATACCAGAGCACGAACCGCAGGTAGGACACACGCGGCGAGCGTAGTCTTCGAGTTCGTCTGCGTTCATCTTGCCTGCCGTATAGGAGCCCTGAGCCTCAAACATCGACGACAGCGAGGTCTTGCATCCACTCACACGACCCGCCAGCATGGGACCGCCACTGATGAAGACCGTTGGCAGGTCGAGACGAGCAGCGGCCATGAGCAAACCGGGTACATTCTTGTCGCAGTTAGGAACCATAACGAGCGCATCAAAACCGTGGGCTAGTGCCATCGACTCGGTTGAGTCGGCGATAAGGTCGCGCGTCACAAGGCTATATTTCATGCCGATGTGGCCCATGGCAATGCCATCACACGCAGCAATTGCAGGAAAAACAACGGGCGTGCCACCCGCCATCGCAACACCCAAGCGCACCGCCTCAACGATTTTGTCGAGGTTGATGTGTCCGGGGACAATCTCGTTGTACGAGCTCACAATGCCAACCAGCGGACGCTTCATCTCCTCCTCGGTCATGCCAAGAGCATGATACAGCGAGCGATGCGCCGCGTTTTCTGGACCAAACTTGATAGCCTCACTTTTGTGGTCAACCATCATATCTCCTCTCCGAACAAAGCTCTTTGTTTGCTCGACTCAAATCTGCATTACTTAGTCCCCCCTATGCTAGCGCTGAATGCTTTCAGATAGGTTAACGATTGTTGTGGACTCGTAACGCTTTGCGACACGCGGTCCGTGGTCTGCGGTATGCGGTCTGCGGCCTGTGGTCCGTGGTCTGCGGTCTGCGGTCTGCGGTCTGCGGTCTGCGGGCTGAGACACGTGACATGAGCCTTTATGTCCATTTTAGGAAGGCTCACTAGGATGAACTCATCAAACATAAGCGATACAAGCAGATGGCCTCACCCAATGCGAAAGGAGTCAAACATGAAAACATCACCAACAGCCCGCCTCTTATCGAAGGGACTCGCAGCATCACTCTCGTTGACTCTCATGATTGGAGGATGCGCTGCCCTCAAAAACGACATCGACGAGTCAAGTCAGCTTGTTAGCACCGAGCAAAGCGCTTCTTCAAGCAGCTCAACCACAAGCGAAAGCTCCACGAACTCAGCTGCTGAGGCCAGTTCCACCGAAAGCTCTGCGAGCACTACAAGCTCTGAAAACTCCATATCTAGCTCTGTGCAGCGCTCTGCTATCACAAACAGCACCGACGGTGAGCACGCCATTGAGCACAGCGCCGAAAGCGCCCACTATTCCCACGTCGACGTGACCAAAACGGGTGAGGCAGACGGAGACGAAGCGGATTTCTACGGCGCTAACTCCGCCATCTTTGCAACCGACGCTGCCACCATCGACCTCGACGACATCACCGTTACCACCAACGGCACTCACGCAAACGCAGTCTTTTCTTACGGAGAAGAAAGCACGATTAACGTGAGTAATTCGACCATCAACACGAGCGGCAATTGCTCGGGAGGACTCATGGTAACCGGAGGAGGCACGCTCAATGCCTCTGACCTCACCATTCATACAACGGGCAACTCGTCTGCTGCTATTCGCTCAGACCGTGGCGGCGGAACCGAAACCGTTACGGGCGGAAGCTACACAACAGACGGAACAGGCTCTCCTGTGATTTACTCCACTGCCGATGTGACGGTGAGCAACGCCACGCTCAACTCCACCGCCAGCCAAGGCGTTGTTGTTGAGGGTAAAAACTCCGTCAGTCTCATCAACTCAGATCTAACTGCTAGCAATACCACTAAGAACAGCGACAAATCTGACTATTACCAAGCCGTCATGATTTACCAGTCGATGTCGGGAGATGCTGCTCAGGGCGAGGCATCTTTCTCAATGGACGGTGGCAGCCTTACCAACAAAAATGGCGACATTTTCTTTGTCAACAACACCGTGGCAAACATTTCGCTCACAAATGCATCAATTACCAACGAAGACGAGCAGGGTGTCTTTTTGAGAGCTGCTGCTGCAGGTTGGGGATCTGAAGGATCCAATGGCGGACACGTAACCCTTAACGCAAGCAAGCAAAGCATTCAAGGTAATCTGCTCGTTGATGCGGTTTCGAGTCTCAACCTCTATCTTGATGCAAACTCTGATATGACAGCTGCTATCAATCCAGATGGTCAGGAGGGCGAGGTTTACGTTGACCTTAGTGATGGAGCAACGTGGACACTCACAGCCGACTCATACATCACAAGTCTCAGCTGTAGTGCAAACGCTATCAACTTGAACGGACACACCCTTTACGTCAATGGCGAGGTCTACCAAGAAGGAAGCACATCGACCGGAGAAGCCATCGTTGTTGAGGTCAGCTCAAACTCAGGTCATGGTGGTGACGGTGGTATGGGTGGCACTCCCCCAGAGGGAGGTCACGGACCGGGAAGCTCTGGCTCAGGAAGCGGAACTTCTGCTGGAGCGCCTTCTGGTGAGCCACCCGCAAAACCTGAAGGTTAAAGCTCAGGTTGTTTGGACAGTATTGGTGATGTGGAAACACTGAGCACTCGAAACTACCGACTATAGAAACTCGCAGTAGCGTTTCCGCAGGATGAGCAGTCCCTCATTTTCTATAGTCGGTAGTTTTGCTTGAAGCTAGATCGAGTGCTACGCAAGGCCTTGTGGCCGCAAGGTTCTGTGGCCACAAGGCTACGGGACCGCAAGGCTCTGTGGCGTTCGACTGGTTGTTGATACCGATTTTGCGCGGCGTCTGGGCTGTCGCTACACCGTAAGCAGACCGACAGCTTCCTTTACAGCAAGAATGCGACGAACGCTCTCGTCCACTCGCTCTATAGGAATGCGGCCTTCTCGCGCTGCCATCAATACCGCCTGATAGGCGGTCTCGAAATCTTCTGGCATCAAAACAATGTCGCCACCAGCATTGATAAAGTTGATTGCTGCTTCATCTGACGAGTAATAGTCTGTAATTGCTTCCATCTGGAATGAGTCGCTAATAACAACGCCGTCATAGCCCAGCTTACCGCGCAGCTCATCAGTGATTATCTGAGAAGAAAGTGAGGCGGGAACATCGTCGCTCAGCACCTGCGGAAGCGAAATATGTCCAATCATTACCATGGGCACACCAGCTGCAATAGCTGCTTTGAACGGCACATACTCGCACGCTTCAAAATCTGCCAACGTACGGTTGCTCACAGCAGCACCAAGATGTGAGTCCTCAGCCGTATCACCATGCCCGGGAAAGTGCTTCACACACGACACACAACCTGCTTCACGCAAACCGCCCAGCTCAGCTACCACACAATCAGCCACTTGCTGAGCGTCGCTCGAAAAAGCCCGCGCTCCGATTACGGTATTCTCAGGATTAGTGAGCACGTCGGCAACTGGTGCAAAATCGAGGTTAAAGCCATAATCTCGCAGGTAAGTGCCGATGACACGACCTTGGTTGGCAGCCGCCTCAGGGTCTGCTCCCAAACTTGCTGTATCGCCAAAGGTCTGCACCTCAAAGCCCTCAGCGTTTGCCAAGCGAGCCACACTTCCGCCCTCCTCGTCAATAGCGAGAAAAGCACCGATGTTTGCTCCTACCTGCAAGGAATACTGGCGCGTGTTTGTAAGCATCGTTTTGAGTTGATCGGGGTCAATCAGGTTGGCAGTGTTGTAAATTAAACCCCCCACAGGCATGGCAGTAATTGCCAAGCGGGTCGACTATCCTGCAGCTACAACCTGTCCATCGCCTGTGAGGTGCTCAGGCGTGATCATGAAGAGCTGCGCCACTTTGTGCTCAAGGCTCATAGCAGCTACCAGCTCGGTAACAGACGATGAGGGCTGCGTGGTGGTCTGGTAGGGCGAGCTTGCCTCAGTCGAGGGCTCTGACTGCTCAGGGCGAGACGGGCTTGCCTCAGTTTGTGAAGCCTCTTGCTGCCCTCCATTTGAGCAGCCTGCGAGGCCAACTGAGACCAAAGCTGCTGCAGCCCATGCCGTACTGATTGCCTCACGTCTTGTTACAAGCATACGTCTCCTGTCCCATTCAGCCTGTTCGACCACGTATTACCCAATCGTCCGC
This sequence comes from Atopobiaceae bacterium, assembly GCA_017459605.1. Lineage (GTDB taxonomy): Bacteria > Actinomycetota > Coriobacteriia > Coriobacteriales > Atopobiaceae > RGIG4373. Next base: position 5,866 of record JAFUCQ010000047.1, on the reverse strand, counting down.
TTCTGCGCACTCGCCCGCTCGCGTGTGCGCTACTCGTCCTCTGCGTCGTCCTCTTCCCACGGCTCATCCTCTTCCATGAGGGCAAGATGGGCCTCAGGCTCAGGTTCGTGAGCTTGTATCTCTTCGGGGGTAAGCACGTCTTCGATGCGCAGGTTCACGCCCGAAACCTCAAGACCAGTGAGTCCCGTGACTTCCTCCACAACTGCTTGCTTTACATCTTCAAACACCTGCGGAGCATAGGCACCATACTCAATGAGCACGGCAATGTTCACATGGATGCGGCCATCAGGCATAACCTCAACCGAGACACCCTTGCGCACATTTGAGCCACCAAGGGTCTCCTGTACGCGGTTGATAAAGCGTCCTTTCATGCCAATGACGCCCGGAACATTGCGCACAGCAAGGGCAACAATCTTCTCGATTACGCCATTCGAGAAGGTCAGCGAATCTTCGCTATCATCCTCAATCTCACCATACGGGCTCTCATCGCCCTCATCGCCAACCATTGAAGGATCGTAGCTCAGCTCGTCTTCGGGAGTCTCAATGGAATCCATAGACTCCTGCTCTACTTCCATACCTACCTTGGTCTCGTTGTCACTTGCCATGTGAACTCCTCGCTTTCAACTCTTCGCCGCCGACGCCTTACGCAACATAGTGTCGCCTACGCGCCTCCCTATTTATTATCTCGACTCTTCGTAAATCGGTTGATTAGCCTTAGTACCGATTTAAGAATGCTCGGTTTGCCGTCAAGGTATTGACCATAGGAGACTCCAAGCAGAATTAAGAACACCACGATAAGTGCGCGCCAGAGTCCCACCCAAAAGAGCAAAATAGCAGTGATCAGGCCGATAAGACCAAACAACACTGCGTTGCCATGACCGGGAAACATTTCTTCAAAAAAACCCGTGGGAGACTTCATAACGCGGCGCACCTTTTCGCTTGCCTCAGCTCCATAATCGCGGCTTGTGGTTGGAGCTGTTTTTGGTGCTGTGTCCTGCGCTATGTCCTCATTTGAAGAGAAACGATGAGCCGTTGCAGATGCGTCGGTATCTTGGTTCGTACGTATGTCTGACAAATCCGACGCGGGAGGAATGGATGAGCGGTATCCAGCTGCAGCCGCCTCTGTTGAGCCGTCAACCTCAACGCGAGGACGGTGCGAGCGCTTTTGTGTCCGGCCACCATTGTGCACGTATTCCTCGACAGAGGGCATGTCGTCTGCCTCAAACTGAGAGTTCTGCTTGTGATAATCGCCACTGTTGAAGACGTTGTCGTCTGCCATCACTGAACCTCCTCGTCCAGCGTTTGGGTGCTTGTATCCACAGAAGCAAATACCGTTGTTGCATCTGATGCTTCACCTTCGACCGCAAGACTATCTGAGGTCTCAACGTGAATTGCAACATCGGAGTTGCCCGACGGTGTGCTAATAAACTGGGTTTCATAACTGACTGGCTCAGAGGCAGGCTCAACAACAGGCTCTGCTGCCTGATGTGTGTAGTCGTGATAGCTCTCGGCAGCCTGTGGCAGCGCACCATACTCAGGTGCCTCTGAAAGCTGCTCGCCCTGCCACGCATCTTGTGGCTCACCCAGCTGGTTGGCTGCCATAGCATCATGCGGTGTTAAGTCTGGCGTCTGAGGCTCAACAAATTGCAAACTCACAGACTGCAGGGCATCACCACAAAGGTTGCCCAAACCATCCATGAGCGCGCCATGGAGAGCCGAGCCTCCGTCATAGATGTCAGTTGCAGAATACGGAGCCAAGCGCATGCGCACGTTAACGCGGTTCTTGCCACGGGCCTTTACCTTGACGTCATCAACGCGGCACATGCTGTTTTGCTCAACGATGTTTGACGCGGTCGAAGCAATTGCGTCGCAGGTAACCGCAATCTGGCCCCCATCAACAATGGCAACATTAACTGCGCTAACCCGGCGAGAAATGATTGCCCGAATGAGCTGGACGATAAGCCCAATCACCACAACCACCATAACGCCAAACACCACGGTGTAGACGATGTTGTTTGAAAGGAAGTTGCGCACCTCACTCGTAAAGGGACCGTACCACGACAGACCCAATACCGCTACGAGTGCAAGTCCGCAAATTGCATACACAGCCAATAGAAAACGCCTGAATCCGTTCATTTTTCATCTCCATATTCCTCAGGCCAGATACAACACGGCGCCCCGTCGCACGTGGGGCGCCCGTTAGTAATTATGATAGCTCACCACGCAGGTCGTAGACCGTTATTCCTCCTCAAGGGCGGCAATAACCTCGTCAGTGAGATCCATGGTTGAGTAGACGTTTTGCACGTCCTCAAGATCCTCGAGACGATCCATCAAGCGTTGTACCTTCTTGGCATCTGCTGGGCTTACAGACGTGGGCGTGGTGGGAACCATGGTGAGCTCGGAACCCTTGACCTCAATGCCTGCAGCCTCGAGGCCCTTTACCACATTGTTGAGCTGGTCGTAGGCACACCACACGATCCACTCGTTGTCGGCATCTTCGTAGTCATCGCCACCAGCATCGGCCACCACGAGCATGAACTCGTCTTCGTCAACTGCGTTGTCACGGTCTGCAACCTTTTTATCCTCGCTCTTGATGATCTTCTCAACAGCCACGGTGCCCTTGCGCTCAAACTGGAAAGCAACCGAGCCGCTCGTGCCAAGGTTGCCGTTAGCGTGGGTAAAGGCCGAGCGCACATCTGCGGCTGTACGGTTGCGGTTGTCGGTCAAGCACTCAACGTAGACAGCAACACCAGCAGGGCCATAGCCCTCGTAGGTAACCTCTTCATAGACGGCTGCATCGGCGCCAGCACCAAAGGCCTTGTCGATAGCAGCTTTAATCTTGGCATTGGGCATCGAGACCATGCGTGCACGAGCAACAGCGGCTGCCAGCGACGCATTGTTGTCAGGGTTGGGGTCGCCACCTACGCGCGCGGCAACGGTAATGTTGCGCGAGAGCTTGGAGAAGAGCGCTGAGCGCTTGGCATCAGCTGCCGCCTTCTTGTGCTTTGTAGTTGCCCATTTAGAGTGTCCAGACATCGTGTCTCCCATCCATGTATTGAACGTCAGCGACTTGCACGCTTCTGACTGTTAGCCCGCATGCCGCACATTTCCAACGTAAGACCTATCATAAGACTTTGCTTGCGAGGTTCTCACTAATAAAGATAATACCTTAAGTGAACAAGATGTGTCTTGATACAACGATTATCAGCGATTCTTTGAAATTGGACCGCTATCTGGTATCGTGTTACTAGCGCCTGTAGGGGCTTGCCCTAGAACCGACCAAGACCATATCCAAGTCGGAAAAGCAGGCGCTAATTTAATGCTTCATAACACTCAAAAAGTAGTACCTTCCCTTTGTTCCAAGTTTTCTCACAATTACTCTTAGTCGAGCGTTTGCCCTACCAACATTTGCCTCAAGCGCATAATACGTTACTTTGGTTTTCTTGCCGTCAACAAATTCCCAACGTATACGTATCTCTGACTCTTCCTCGCAGTTCTTATAACTGCAGGAATCAGAGGGATTAAAACAAGACGACTGTAAATTACAGCATTAGTTCTACGATGTTTACCTTTATATACAAGATGTTTGAAGCCTTGTGCATTGAAATGTACGTCTTCACCTATTGCAGGAGAAAACACCGGACGCAATGAATCGTACTCATTGCGATATCGAGCAATAGTTTCTTTCATTGATTCTTTCATAGTATCCGCATCCCAAAACAAGCTCTCAACTCGCTAAACAATAAGAGCGGCGAGCTCTTTGATGCCAAAACTTGGAACGGCAGCGCGTGCTTGAAGTTGTTTGTCTTCTGTGACGAGGATGCTCGCCTGTACACGTTTTGCTGCGGCAAGAGCGAGATTGTCTTCTAAATCGTCATGAATTGAACGCAGACACTCTGCCTCGACAATATCTGCTACATCTGCTCCTATGATTGTTGAGCGCTGACGTATATCCTTTACACACGCCCAAGCAACATGCTTGCGGGCAGGGGCTTGTCTCACTTGCTCATCGGGTGGAGTTAAGCGTTTGAGATATGCCTGAACAAGAAAGAAGACATCTTTGGCACTCATGACTGATGTCGCGAGCTTCGCTTCACGACTATCGATGTAATCAATAATGTGTGCAACATCTGAAGCTGTTCCATACCGATTGGTGAAAAAATCCACCCAGACACAGGTATCAAAAAGGATGACGCTCGACGCTGTGATGGGAGTTTGATCGCGTTGCTGAGGGCTTTTCTGTGCAGCTGTTTGAGACATGTGCCTATTCACGCCACTCGCTTGAGACATGTACTCATTCACGCCACTCGCTTGAGACATGTACTCATTCACGCCACTCGCTTGAGACATGTGCCTATCCCTCACTTCACTCGCCACTCAATCCGAGCTGCTCGTCATAGACCTCATCCCTAAGAGCTGCGTCACTGACATCTCCACAGACATCTCCACAGTCTGCCAGATGAGCTAAGCTCATGCCTGTTATCTGCTCATACATAGCAACTGCCAGCCCTCCAGAGATTCCAGCCGCAGACTCATGTGCTGGTGCTACCCTGCCCTCAGGCTCCGCCCCACCAAAAGGCCACTCGCCCGTTTGAACAACCTCCTTGTAAAGCCTTCTCACCGCTTCAGAAGGAGACATTCCACAGCGTGCAAAGATGGCATCGCCCGCTGCTTTGAGCGAAGCCCCAATACGTATGTTCATCTGCGTGGATTTATCTGCACGGACGACAGGTGTTGGCATATATCCTCCTTTGATATACGTATATCATAGCAGAGAGAGGCTGTCTCAGGTTACAAACTCGCGTCAAAGCATGAGTTTTACGGACTCATGGGAGAAGCGAACGTTAGCATGTGCTGCGTTTGAGAGATAGTGCCTTCTGCTGAGAGGTTGTGCCGAGGAAACCTACTCGGATGCGCCAAGGAAACCTACTAGGTTGTGCCGAGGAGACCTACTCAGAAGACGCTGCTTTTTCTCAACAACGTACAGCGACACGCCGCATGACCTGTTACTTTTATGGCAGACAGGAGACCTCATGGTATTCAAGCTTCTCATGATGTTGGTTTTTATCGCTACTGTTATTTTTATTGGTTTGAGAACACGAAAGCACTCATCGAGTGTTGAGGGTTTTGTACTGGGTGGGCGTGAAGTAGGTCCGTGGCTTTCTGCCTTTGCCTACGGAACCAGCTACTTTTCTGCCGTCATTTTTGTAGGATACGCCGGGCAATTTGGCTGGAAGTACGGAGTCTCGGCCACATGGATTGGCATTGGAAATGCACTGGTAGGAAGCCTTTTGGCATGGCTTGTGTTGGGACGGCGGACGCGTGAAATTAGCCAGCGTTTGGGGAGCGCCACCATGCCGCAATTCTTTGGTTCACGCTACAAGAGTCCCGCGCTCAGAACCGCAGCTGCTGCCATCATCTTTGTATTTCTTATCCCCTACACCGCAAGCGTTTACAACGGACTGTCACGTCTGTTTGAGATGGCATTTGGCATCGACTACGCAGTGTGCATTATTGGAATGGCCATTGTTACCTGCATCTATGTCATCCTAGGTGGCTATATGGCCACCGCCGTCAACGACTTTGTGCAAGGCATCATCATGCTCGTAGGCATCGTGGCTGTTGTGGGAGCAGTTCTTGGAAACAACGGTGGTTTTATTGCTTCGCTTACCTCGCTTTCTCAGATTCCAGTTGAAGGAAGCGAGATGCAAGGGGCGCTCACGGGCTTTTTTCATATGTTCATCAGCGTGTCAAGTGAGAAAAATCCATCGGCCCAGCCGGCTGAGGCGGTTAGCTAGACCGCCATCGCCGGCCGGGCTGGAACAAAGACCAGCCGCCTTCCCGCACGGGTGCCGCCACCCGGCTG
>JAFUCQ010000007.1 GCA_017459605.1 Atopobiaceae bacterium | reverse complement strand
TGTATCACAAGCTGAAACGTATGGGCATCCGGCGTAGCGCGAGAGCCGGCGAATCAGACTCCAAAGCCCCATCTGCTATGAGCACAAGGGTCTCTGGCAAGCCACACGCACCCACAACGTGGTTTTCGAAAGGTCCAGCTGGCATGAAGGCCGTTATGGGGGTGTCTCCGTCTCCCAGTACACCCCCACAACGCAATCTCTGCAAGCTTAAGCCTACAAAACATGCACTTATGGGGGCGCGTTCAGCTCCGCATCTCTTGATGGGGCGAGACGGATGTCCTCCTCGTCCTCGCTTGCGGCTGATAACCGACTTATCAACAATCAAACGGTCCATGACGGTTCGTTTTCTCGCTTTTACGAGAATTGGATAAGCGCAGCTCATCATAGGCGTTTGTGAATATGAACAAATCTAAGTCGCACGAAACAACGCTTCAGGTCGCACTACTTTTTTAAGCATCTTAGTGTTTCTTACATCACCGCACTTGGTACATCGATATGTTTGATTTGACATCAGCTGGAGGAGGTGGGGACATATGAACAACAGCCTGATCATTAGCCACCAGAGTGCCCTCTTGGTACATCGCGCAGTCGGTGCAAGAATGCTCGAACCCCTCTCATGCCAAGAGGGCATTCCTGTCGGGCAACACACATGCCGCGTAACCGACTTTCTTGATAGCGGCAACATCAGCGGTCTTCTAGAATGCAGGCCCCTCCACCTGCTTGCCCTGTCTCAGAACTCGGCCCACTCGATTAAAGGCTGCACGATTCACAAGGCCACAGGCAGATTACCCACAGGTTCTTTTCGGTCGCTTGGGTCTCATGTACTCGTATCGTCACCTGCGCTCGTCTTATTACAAATGTGTCAGTCCAGCCTCACAAGCTTCGACTCGGCCATGCCCTGGGCGAGCAACCTCTTCGAAGGCTTTGGCGAATTTGGCATGTTGGTAGCGCTTGCCGAACTCTGCGGTGAACTCTGTGGCTACTACAGCCTCGCACCGGATGGCACGGGGTCAATAGGGCGACACCGACCTTTCACCACTAAGCATGAAATACAGAGGTACTTGTCAGAGATGGTACGAGCAAAGGGCTTGAAGCTCTCACGCAGAGCGCTTGCCGCGGCGCCTCCACTGTCTGCCTCGCCACGCGAAACGGCCATATTCCTTGTAATGACCGCGCCTTGGCCCCTCGGCTATGGCTTCGAGGCTCCCTCGACAAATGAGCCCATTTTGCTCAAGGGTCAATCAAGCGAGTCAGATGAGGACTGCGCGACCATTCGCTTTTCAGACTACATGTGGGCCAGCAAGACCCTACGCAATGGGCGCAGACGTCGGTGCGTCACGTTAGAGTACGACAGCGACGAGTTTCATACCGCCAGCGCAGGCCTGACCGACCAGCATCTTAAAGATCAGGCGGAGCGACGTGATGCCATCGAAGCCGCTGGAAACGGGTATCTTCGTCTCACCACGGACCACACGAGAGACTTTGAGATGTTTGAGCACAAGATGCGCCAGTTGGCACGACTGCTTCGCGTTGACCTGCCACAAAGGTCCGATGACGAGAAGCGGCTTGCAATGAACTTCCAACAGGTTCTGTTTGACTCCACGCGCTTCAAGTCTGTCGGCAACCTGGTGCTTCCCTCGGCGTCCGTCTTTGACTAGCGGCCCGTGGCAGTGACCTCACGCCCCCACAACGCGGTCTCTACAAGCTCATGCTTGCAGAGACCGCGTTGTGGGGGTGCGTAAGTCCATCACTTCGAGTGCGCAAGGACCAACCCCCACCTCTCACCGCCATCGTGCCCTCTTTCTGTCCCGCCCCATCCTCACAGGTTGCCCATAACGGATAAAAGTGGATAACGCTTGCGGCATCATTGCACCATACTGGTCCTATGGATAATGCATTTGCCGAGCTCGGGCTAAACGAGCAGATACTTGCCGGGGTTGAGTCCCTCGGCTT
>JAFUCQ010000006.1 GCA_017459605.1 Atopobiaceae bacterium | reverse complement strand
CTCAATCTCGACACGGTGCGCTGCTTTTTCTCAACAGAGTTTGAAGCCAGAGGAGAAGAGCTCTTTGGTGGCCTTGAGGTATGGCAAGACCCCAACATGAGAAAGCTTCAAGGCACCATGCCTGTTGTGTTGGTCTCGTTTGCCCGCGCAAAACAACCCGATTACCCTTCTATGCTAAAACGCATCAACAGGCTCATAGTAGAAGCTTATGCACAGCATAGATACCTCCTCGATTGGGAAGGACTATCAGCTGAAGAGCGAGAGCAGCTAAGCTGTGTGACACATGGAATGGAAGCAGAAATTGCGACTGCTGCCCTCAACAATCTTTGCTCGCTTCTTGAGCGATACCACGGAGTCAAACCTATCGTCCTTCTCGATGAGTACGATACGCCTATGCATGCAGCATGGACAGGAGGTTTTTGGGACGAAGCATCCGCCTTTATGCGAGATCTCATGGATCCAACCTTCAAGTCAAACCCGAGTTTAGGTCGTGGTCTCATGACTGGTATTACTCGTATCGCTCGGGAAGCAATGTTTTCTGGACTCAATAATTTACGTGTGGTTACGGTATCGTCTGGTGCCTACCAAAGTGCTTTTGGTTTTACAGAGGATGAGATAGAAAACGCGCTTGCTGAGTATGACATGATTGAGCGTCTCCCTGATGTCAAAGCATGGTACGACGGGTTTAGTTTTGGCGGAGCTAGTGGCATACATAATCCGTGGTCGATTATCAACCTGTTGAAAGAGATGAAACTTGCCCCCTATTGGATGAACACATCTGACAACGCTTTAGCTGCAGATGTTGTGCGCCGTGGTAGCGCCCGACTCAAGGCAGACTTTGAGACTCTCATGTCAGGAGGTACCATCTCAAAACAAATAAGCGACCAAGTTGTTTTTTCGGATCTCTCACATAGGCCTGATGCTGTATGGGGGCTTTTGCTTGCCTCAGGTTATCTCACCACCACAGCTGAGACGCCCGAAAAAGATAACGACAGGCTGACGCTCAAGCTTACCAACTACGAAGTTCAGCTTGGCTTTGACGACATGATTAGTCGATGGTTTGGTATGTCTGAAGAAGACTACGATGACTTTATCCAAGCAATTCTTCAAGGAGACACAAGAGCTGCCAACCACTATCTATCAGATGTCACTCTTGCGTGCATCTCGAGCTTCGATGGAGCTACCAAAGCAGCAGAGTCTGAACCTGAGCGCTTCTACCATGGATTGGTACTTGGAATGCTTGCTAAGCTTCGAGGCACCTATACGGTGGAGTCCAACCGAGTAAGTGGCTGGGGCAGATACGACGTGATGCTTGTTCCTACAGACAACCCAACAGCTACACACCCTGCCGTCATCATAGAGTTCAAGGTCTTCGACCCAGACGAGGAAACCACTCTTCGAGAGACTGCCGAGCGAGCACTTGCCCAAATCGAGGAGCGCTCATATGCCACCACGCTTGCTGAGCGTGGCATCTCACGCGAGCACATCCTATCCTACGGCATGGCTTTTCGCGGCAAGGAAGTAATCCAAGGCTTAGTGTCAATCCGCCTGCCCGGACATCCCGCATCTCTGCGCTAACGATGCTTCCACGGACGAATGGGCTCCATATTGCGCTTGCTTTGCTCGTCAGCATCAAGATGCCGCCCTGAGTAGTCAATGTGTTGCGTGAACTTCTCGGCAGGAGCGCCATCCAAAAAGCTCTGAGAAACCTGTACGTAGTCATTCAGCGCGGCATCGAAACGATCTTGGAAGCTATCGCAAGAATCCTCACCAGTAAAGGGATGCGTCCAGTGAGCGTGCTCCTCGTTTGCCCATGCACACCTATCATCATGAACTACCTTGTGGCCAAGCGCTTGCACCAAAGAATCCTTTTTGGCAAGCCGCTCAAAATTGCCAACAAGCTTAGACAGGGGATTTCCCTCAGGCTCTGAGAGCTGGTAGAAGCGCGTCATGTCTTCAATAGCGTGCCCAAACAAGGTGGGCTCAACAATCTCTCCCAGAGCAACGTTTGCAGCCTGTGCTACCAACGCCCCCGCCACCCGGCGAGAGCGAGAACTGCACATAAGCACGTCGGCAGGGGCGTCTTGTTCAACCGTACGACGGTGAAGCCGCCACAGCATCATCGAATCAAGGTCGCTCTCAACAAGCGCATGAACTTTTCCCTCGGATTGCTCAAGTCCTTCGCCCAAATCAACAATCATGTACTGCTGCGCGTAAATAAAGGGATGCGCCATGCGGTCGAGCGTGTAATGACCGAGAAACCCGAGCGCAAACGCTCGCCCAACGCGCTGGTCGGTCTGTGGGAGTCGTCCCAAGGCAAAGCGCAGCTCATCAAAAAACGCACTCATGCGCGAAGCATGCAGCTTGCTTCCCAGCTTTGAGGTCGACACAAACTTGAGAGGATCCTTCCAGCGAAAGAACAGTGGATCGGGACCTTGGTTGCCAACCAGAAACGCAGTGCGCTCTTCTTCGCTGGTAACAAGGCTTTTGAGCTGCTCATGTGAGGCAAGCAGCTGCTCTCCAAACAGGTAGTGCGTAATAAGTGCCGGCATATGGACTCCTTCTCTCGTTCAATTTCTAGCCTAACAGAAATCGCCTTTACAATTGCGATTCATCTAAGATAAGAGCTTGAAGTATCTGCCAACAGACATCCCCATATTCAACCCAAACAGAGCTGCTCAAGGTACAAAAGCATGATTGCAACAACAGAGCCAAGCTGCAAAAGCAAAGTAAAGCTGCAAAGACAGAGCCACGTTACAAAAGCAGGGCTAAGTTGCAAAGCAGGGCTAAGTTGCAAAAGCAGGGCTAAGGAGATTGTTCTAAAATTTATTATGCCGACACAGACGTGGTATCAATCAGGGTGAGTTTGGGCAGAAAAGGTGAGCAAAAGAGGTGGGCACAAGAGGTAACTCGGTAAGTCACGTGTCAAGCCAACGAACAACTCCCCAAAAGCAGAAGGTTGACGAACATGGCACTTTTCAGTTCCTACTCTCGGCAAGAGCGTAACTGGGTAATGTATGACGTTGGCAACTCTGCCGTTGTCATGCTCAACACATCTGTTGTGCCCATCTACTTTAACTCCCTGCTTAGCGGAGACTCGCAAGATTTGCTCGTGGTGCTGTGGGGTCTCGCTCAGACGGTAGCGTCGCTCGTGGTTGCCCTGCTCATGCCCATCTTGGGAGCGCTCGCCGACCATCCGGGAAACAAGGTCAAATTCTTTCTCGGCTTCTTCCTAACGGGACTTGTGGGCTGCCTTGCGCTGGCACTTCCCATGGGGGCGTCACCGTTTCTGGTGACTTTTGTCATTACCACCATCGGGCTCAACTCGTCGCTCACCTTTTACGATTCCATGCTCACCGACATCACCTCAGACGAGCGTATGGACCAAGTGAGTTCGTCGGGCTACGCGTGGGGCTACATCGGCTCAACCATACCCTTTGTGCTGTGCCTCGCCCTCATCCTTGTTGGTCCAAGCACGGGTCTCATCGACACCGTCACGGCAACGCGCGTGTCCTTTATCATAACGGGTGTGTGGTGGCTGGCTTTTACCATTCCGCTTGTTCGTTCATACCGGCAGACGCACAGCCGACCCAAAAAAGACGGAGGCCCGAGTGCGCTTTTCTCAGAGCTCATGGCAACCGTTCGCGAGATGATTGCCGACCGACGCGTGCTCATTTACATGCTTGCGTTTTTCTTCTACATCGACGGCGTCCACACGGTCATCTCTATGGCAACGAGTTACGGAACCCAGCTCGGAATTGACTCGAGCCAGCTCATCTTGGCGCTGCTCGTGACCCAGTTTGTGGCATTTCCCTCGGCCATTGCATACGGCCGCCTTGCCAACAAGTTTGGGACGCTGCGCATGATTCGAATTGCGGTGGCAGCATACGTGGGAATCGTCATTTTTGCAGCGCTCTTTTTGCACTCCGCACTTGAGTTCTGGATTTTGGCGATTGTGGTGGGGCTTTTCCAAGGCGGCGTGCAGGCTCTGTCGAGAAGCTACTTTGGCAAAATCATCCCCAAAAACAAGTCGAACGAGTATTACGGTTTTTTCGACATCTTTGGGCGCTACGCTTCGGTTGCGGGCACGGGTCTTGTCTCTGGCGTGGCGCTTCTCACAGGGAGCGCCTCGATGGGCGTGCTGTCGGTAGGAATCCTGCTGGTAATTGGCTTTGTTTTGCTGCTGATGATTAAGGACAACCCCACGGCTTGATGGCACCAGACTGAGAAGCCCGTGCCTGCCGAGAAACCCGCACGCGCCAAGAAACCCGTACGCGCCGACAAGCCCAAGCCAAGGGCCGATAAACCCGCATTGCCAGACCGCCACTTCAGCTGTCACGAATTCTGCCAGTGGGGTAAAATATCGCTTGAGCGGTTGCTAGCAGCAGCCGAGCATACCTGCGGAGAACACCCACACAACTTATGCTGGAGCGCGTTACAACAAATGAATCCCGTTATCGTGATTCCCACATATTGGACTGAGGCAAGCACGCCTACAAGCACGCCCGCAAGCTCGACCGCAAGCTCGAGCACAGCCGCAGCTACCGTGGCGAGCTACGACCATGCAACGCCCATCAACCAGCGGCGTCCCGAGCTCGAGGCGTGTCTCAGCTCGCTGGACTATGTCCGCGGTGTCATGCGTGTGGTGGTGCTGGTGGTGGCTCCTCCGTCGTGTGCCAAGCAGGCGCGCGAGCGTGTGTGGTCCATCTGTGCGCGTCATGCGGTGCTCAACCCGCTCGTTATTGCTGCGCCAGAGGCACAGCTCATCTCGCGTTCCATCGCACAGCTCCTCCCCGAGATGGACGGCGAGACCGTCTCGCTTCGCGGCTACGGAGCCATTCGCAACATGGGGCTTGCCGTCGCAGCCCTTCTCGGCCACGACGTCGTTGTCTTTATGGACGATGACGAGCTTGCGCTAGGCCCAGACTACCTCGTAAAAGCGGTCTATGGCATCGGCAGAAAAACCAAGCAAAACCACTCGCTCGTGGCAAAGACGGGCTATTTTCTCAACTACAAGGACTCCCCGTATGCAACAGAGTCCGATACCGCGTGGTACGACAAGCGCTGGAGCAAGGCTCAAGAGTTCAACGACTGGATGGCGCGTGCTCTGTCAACAACGCGCATTTCTCGCTCGAATTACGCCTGCGGGGGCTGCATGACCCTTCATGCCGAGGCGTTCATGCGCATCGGCTTTGACCCGTTTATCACACGCGGAGAAGATCTCGACTACCTCTTTAACCTGCGCATGTACGGCTTTGATATGTGGTTTGACAACGAGTGGAACGTTCGCCATTTGCCGCCGCCCACACCTTCTCAACCGTCGCGTTTTTTGCAGGACGTCTACCGCTGGGAGTACGAGCGAGCAAAGCTAGCATACGCCAGCAGCAAAGTTGAGCTGCAGCAGGTAAGCCCCCAGTCGCTCATGCCCTATCCGGGTGGCTGGATTTCAGATGACTTGCCCAAAAGAACCTTCTGGACCTCGCTCTTCCGCGCGATTGGCTGCCCAGAACACAAGGCTTACCTCGACATCTGGCTCAACGGACGCACCGATGCACGAACCTATGCACAACAGCACAAAAGCAGCTACCTCGCATTTCAAACCTGCTGGCCGCTCGTTATGGCACAGCTGTGGCAGCACCAGCAGCTCTCAGAAAAAATCCTTGCGACGGGTCAAGTCTACCCACGAGACATACACGTACGATGAAACAGGAGGGCAGCATGCCTGCCACAGACCAAACAGAAGAACAACGCACCCATTCGCTGGACACCACGTCTGCCAAGACACCCGCTGCGCCAGCTGCCGAGACACCCGCGCCAGCTGCCGAGACACCCGCGCCAGCTGCCGAGACATCCGCGCCACCAGCGGCCACTTCAATCGACCAGCTCACCCACGCTGCCATCACAGAGCGTATTTTGCGCACCGCATCGCAAACCCTCGAGCACATGCGCTTTGGTCTTACCATCCAAGGTTGCAAAGCGGTCTGTGAACTGCTCTTGCCCGAGACCGCCGCTATGGCAGTTGCCATGACCGACCGCACCAGCGTCCTGGGCTACGCAGGCGAGATGGCGTCAATCTTTCCTGTGGGAAGCCCCATTCGCACGCAACCCACGCGAGACGTGCTCAAAACCGGAGCACCAGAGACCTTTGGGAGCGTTCACTATACCCAAGAAGGCTACGTTGACATCGACGGCCCTGCTGTTGTGGCAGACGTGGCAAATACCAGCTCACAGACATCGTCCGTCTCGCGTGCCGCACGCGCCACCTACACAGCTGAGCAAGATGGATACCCTTCAGAGATTCCCGCCGGTATCGTGGTACCGCTGTTTGAGCGAAGCGGAAGCGATGCTGTAGGAACCATCAAGTTCTACTACAACCACCCAGAAGACATCAATCCAACGCAGATTGCTATTGTCAGTGGCTTTGGTGAGCTGCTCTCAACTCAGCTGGCATCACACGCTCTCGAGCGTCAAGAGGCACTTACCGCCCAAGCCGAGCTCAGGGCACTGCAGGCGCAAATCAACCCGCACTTTTTGTTCAACACGTTGAACACCATCGCAGCACTTACGAGGACTAATCCAAGTGAGGCACGCGAACTGCTCCGCGAGTTTGCCGCGTTTTATCGCCAAACCCTCGAAGGCGCTCAGTCGCTTATTCCGTTGGGAAAAGAGCTCGAGCAAACCCGCCGCTACTTGCGCTTTGAGCATGCCCGCTTTGGCGAGAATCGCATTATCGAGCAAGAACAGGTCAACGAAGGCTGTGAGCAGGTGCTGGTACCAGCGTTTATCGTGCAGCCCATCGTAGAAAATGCAGTGCGCCACGCAATGCGCGACGAGGGTCCGCTCTACATCGACATCCATGCGCTTTTTGAGGGCCCCGATCTGCTCATCAGCATTACCGATGACGGCTTGGGCATGTCGGGAAGTGTTAGTTCGCGCATCCTTTCTCGTAATGAAAACAACCAAGGAGCAGGTATAGCTCTGCGTAATGTGCGCGAGCGCTTGGAGCGGCTCTATGCTGAGGGTTCGGGTCTTGACATTGTGTCGCGTGAGGGTGAGGGAACGTGCGTAACGTTGCGTTTGATGGGTGCGCGTGACAACAGGGGTACTTCCACCACTACAGGTGCCACCGCGTCGCCCAACGACTGAGCGCGAAAAGAGTAAACTAAGCAGGTAACAAAACGTAGCGACCTAAGGCATAACTGGCTACACACAACAGCTCAATAAACTCAGCCAAGCTACAGGCAACAGACAGGAGAGACATGTTAAACGCGATGATTGTTGATGACGAGGCGCCCGCGCGCTCTGAGCTGCGCTATCTGCTCGAGGAAACCGGCAGGATAGACGGAATCGTAGAGGCTTCAAGTGCCCGCGAGGCAATCGAGCGCCTCATGGAGTCTCGCCCCGACGTACTGTTCCTCGATATCTCCATGCCTAAAACCTCGGGCATGCAGCTGGCAGAAGCGCTCCATCGTCTCAAGAATCCGCCTGCCGTTGTGTTTGTGACCGCCTTTAGCGAATACGCCCTCGAGGCATTTGACATCGATGCAACTGACTACCTCATGAAGCCCGTCGAGACCGACCGTCTGCGCCAAGCACTCGACAAGGTGCAGGCACGTATGAAGCCTCAGACTAACGCTCGCTCTGCTGTGGAGCGCATTCCAGTCGAGAAGGGCGGCCGCAAGGTGTTGGTGCCCGTCGACCAGATACGCTACATCGAGGCAAAAGACGACTATTCGTGCATCTATACCGATACCGACCGCTTCCTGTCTACCATTTCTCTCGCCCAGCTCGAAAACAAGCTGTCCCCGCATGGTTTTTTCCGCGTGCACCGCGGCTACATCGTCAATCTCGAATATGTCGAGGATGTCGAGGTGGTGTCGAGTGGCATTTTGCAATTGGGCATCAATGGCATTGAGGGCAA
Source organism: Atopobiaceae bacterium (assembly GCA_017459605.1). Classification (GTDB taxonomy): domain Bacteria; phylum Actinomycetota; class Coriobacteriia; order Coriobacteriales; family Atopobiaceae; genus RGIG4373. The sequence goes on along the minus strand of JAFUCQ010000006.1, from coordinate 3,446 downwards.
GAAGATCTCTGTCTCGCGTCGTCGTGTAGTTCAGCTCAAGCGAGCTCTGGGTCTGTAGCGCATCGCCATGGTGCGTCTCAATCCTCAAATTAGAACCGCTGCCCTCATGAGCAGCCCCAACCCTACGCTCAGGGTTGACATCATCTCGGATACACACGGATATTTGAGCGACGAGTTGCTTGCCGAGCTCACAGGCGCTGACCTTGTCGTTCACGCGGGTGACATCTGCTCGTCGAGTGATTTCGAGACGCTTACCAAGAAGTATCGCGTTAAGGCATGTTTGGGCAACAACGATTGGGGTCGCGATTACGGACCCGAAGTCAAAAAGATTGTGCGCTTCAAGATTGGCGAACTGCGCTTTATGGTTACGCACTATTACGAGTCACTTGACCCGCTGACCTGCGACGTTGGCATTTGTGGACACACCCATCGTCCCATGATAGAACGCCATCGCTCGGGCGCCCTGCTCATCAACCCGGGAAGCGCATCGATGCCGCGTACAGATTTGGGCCCCACGATTGTGCGTCTCATGATTGAAGAAGGTCAGCTTGGTGAGCCTGAGATTATCCAGTTGAAAGAGGAAGAAGAGCAGGGAAGTCGCTGGGAGCGCTGGATCTCACCGGTGTTTCGCCGTTAGCTGAGGTTGCCTGAGCTACGCTTGCGTTTTCTTGGGTATAGCTGTGCGTTCATCGCTCGAACTACGCGCACATCTCGCCTTAGCTGCGCTTGCGTCTTCTGGGGCGTCGCGGATCGCTTGCTGGGTCAGGCTTTTGGTGCCGAGCAAAGCGCTCGGGCAAAAACATCGGTGTAATCACCTTGGTGTAAAACACAAGCCACGCAACAGAAATCGCAAAGCCCGCCAGCACGTCCGACGCGTAGTGAACTCCCAAATAAATCCTGCTAATGCCTACCATCACAATGACAGCGGTCATAAAGCCAGACCACAGCCAGCGCATCAGGCGGTCATGCTCGTAGTGCCAAATCAGATACACAAGCAGCCCGTAAAACGCCATCGCTACCATAGAATGGCCCGACGGAAAACTATAGCCAAACTCATCAATCAGGCGAAAACCCTCGGGGCGAGGTCGCTGAACAATGTCCTTGAGCAGCGTATTAAGGGCAACCACCAACCCTAAGTTGAGTGCCGCACACGCACCCGGCCTTCTTCCTGGAGCAAAGGCGGCAACAACAATAAGCATTACCACCAGCACCACGGGCGACGCCAATGCCGAGAAACCCTCCATAAAAGGTGTAATCATGTCCGAGCGCAGGCGCGTCACAATAATGGCATGCGCTGTGATGTCGAGTCGCAGAGCATCGCTTGCGCGCACGAGCATCATGATGGAGACAAACACAATGAGAGCAACCGCACCGATAATGGTGCGCAGGTTTTTGCGCAGCATCTTTGCGAGTGAGAAACGCGGCTTTTGACCTGCAAGTTCGCTCTCAACAGCCGCAAGACCTGTGGCGGGATGCTGCTCGGCATCCGCCGTAGAGGTCTTCTTTGCATGGCGAGGAGAACGCATGCCGGTGGGTGCAACGCTTGTGGATGCAGCACGCGTGGGCATGGAGCCTGTGGATGCAGCACGCGTGGGTGCAGTGTCTTTGCGAATACCGCTCGGGGAGTCTCCTCGATGAGTTGTGTTGTCTGCCAAATCCATCCTCAATGTTTAATAGGTGTGCTTCGAGCCTAGAGATGAGCCTCAAGCTCGGCTTGGAGCATCTCCTTGGGCATGGCACCTACCATAACATGACTTGCCTCTCCGCTCTTGAAGAGAATGAGAGTGGGAATAGACATGACCTTAAAGCGAAGTGCCAGCTCTTCTTCTTCCTCGACATTGCATTTGTAGACGTCAAGGCGCTCAGACATCTCTGTGGCAAGCTCGTCGACAATTGGTGAAAGCGCACGGCACGGACCGCACCAACTTGCCCAAAAATCTACGAGTACCGGTTTGTCTGCAGAGCCAACAACAGTGTCAAAGTTGTCTTTTGTGAGTTCACGTGCCATGGTGGTCCTTCCCTCAATCGTTCAATAGCGAACTTTGGCACACCTGCAAGCATGGGCTCAGGCGTGCGATGTGTTGTTACCTTCGGCTCTTATACCCCATGTCGAGCAAGAATCGCACAAAGCTCGCTAAAATTTGGAAAGATAGTAGTAGGCGGCTGTGGGAACAGGTCGACGCGACCAACCATTGAAGAAAAACCACTGCGAACGGGCGAAAGGTACAAGATGTCACAAGCTCATGGGAAAGATAGGCAGCAGTCACCCACACAACACCTCGCTACACGTCAGGAAAGCGCCCGCCAAGCCTTTGTCAACAAGCTTGCGGCCGAGTTTCAGCAGCTTACAGCCGAGGGTGTTGTGAGTTCGGGCAATGTTATTTCCTCTCTCATGCTCATAAAAGGCGAGTTATCCGAAGCAGAACGAGCCGGAGCTGAACTCTTGTCTGGCGCCGACGGAGTGGCGCTTCGGGCAGCGTTTGACCGCTTGGGTTATGCGCCAGAAAACCTTGTGGCGGTCTCTGCTCTGAATGCACAGGGTAACCCCTTGCCGTCAGACGTGCTCAGGCGGACTGTTGCTGCGATTTCGCCAACAACGCTCGTGCTGTGTGACGAGGTAGCGGCTACAGCGATTCGCCATGCGTATGCAGCAGAACTTGCGTCCGAGCAAACATCCGAACAAATGTCGAGCCAGATTCCGCAGGTCACACAAACAACGGAGCAAACCTCGCAAACCCTTGGAGCAGGCCAACTTATCTACCTCCTGGGAATGCGCGTGCTTAATCTTGGTGGCTTCGAGGCATCCCTTGCAAGTGAGGATACCAAGCAGCGCTCGTGGCGATACCTCAAAAAAATCCCCCAGCTCGCAGAGCCCTACTAGCAACCCAATTGCGCTTAAGTGATTGGGCTGCCTTATGCGTAATGTGAAGACCCTGTAGATTTGCAAAATCTCAAAAATGAGCCACTCAAACCTAAGCAGCACACAAACGTATATCTTTACCAGCCAATGTTGAAAACTCTGTTAGATGCTTGTTAGATTCTTGTTATTACAAGAGGAATTTTTGTTAGATGCGCTTTTTAGACTTATGAGCTCAAGGAGCTAAGGGCTGCTTGAGAAAGGACAGAGGTGAAAGTCAAGCGCACATATAAAGATATCCTGTTTCGAGACCTGTTTGGATCTCGTGAGCGTCTCGAAAACACGCTCGAGCTCTATAACGCACTGAACAACAGCTCCTATACAGATGCCGCCGACATAGAGCTCACCACCATAGACGACGCCATCTATATCAGAGCGAAAAACGATGTGAGCTTCATTATTAGAAGCGACATGGTTTTGTTTGAACACCAGTCAACCTATAACCCCAATATGGTGCTTCGAGGGCTCATGTATTTTGCAGAGCTGTTTTCTACTTACATCTCAAAGCAAAACAGATCTATCTATGGTT
>JAFUCQ010000046.1 GCA_017459605.1 Atopobiaceae bacterium | reverse complement strand
GCTTTGTTAGTGATCGCTTCGGTGATGAGATTGAAATCGAGCATTGTGAGATTGACTGCTCTCAGCATACGGTCACTGGTTGGAGAGGAGGCGACATTTCTGATCACGTAGTAAAGGTCGCTGAATGGCAAGAAAAGCATCCAGATGAGCTTTGTATGGTTGTCCTTGAGGAGCTGGACAAAATCATCAAGTTTGCAACTTTTGAGCCGAGCTTCGATCCTCAGAGTAATATCCTACGTTTGCTCGATGGGGAGAGCGTGAGTACCATTGCATCCCGAAATTCAGTTGACAAAACGGTAGACATGAGACGAGTAATCCTTGTTGGTGCTGGTGCATTTATGGGTATTGAAGAGGTTATTTCAAAACGTCTTATGGGAACCGAAACCTATGGTTTCTTCCGTGAGTCTAAGAGCATTGCTTATAGCAACGATGTAAAGGCGCTGAGGGCAGAAACGACAATCGAAGACCTCATTGCGTATGGCATTAAAGCTGAGCTTGCTGGCCGCCTGATGGGCATAGTTGTTATGCCCGAACTAGAACGAGAAGCTCTCCGTCAAATCATAAATGGATATGACAAGTCGCTTGAGAATCGTACCCAGTGTCTATTGGGGGAGGGTCGCAGCTTTTCTATCACTGATGCGGCTGCAGATTACATTGTAGATAAGGCTCTTGAACTTGGTGTAGGTGCACGGGCTATCGATCAAATCGCCAGTCCCTTTGCAAGCAAAGCAGCTGCTGAAGCTCTGGATGATATGTACGCAAAGGATTTTGTGCTCGACTTGCATGATGAAAAGCTGCAGTTGACGTGCAACAAGAGCGACACGCCATTATCTCCGCAGGTTTTGACTTTGCCACGATTGACAAAGACCACAATAGACACGTATCAGCTTACAATGTCTCGCCTTGGTAGCTCACGGTGTAACCAGTATTTCAAAGAGATCGCTTATTCGATTGAAAAGACTGAAAGATTTGCAGATATGATGGCTCGCTACTACATTTCTGGGGAGTTTAGTGTGGCTGAATTGGCTGAAGCACAGACTGCTGCGAAGTATCTCTATGAATCAATGTGTTGGTTTATTGCGGAAGCATTCCCAAATGATCTTACATTAAGCTCAACCTATATGGTGGTACATAAGATGTGGCTTGAGAACCTCGGACTGATGAAGACTATACTCTACAGGGATCCAGCTCGAGGGGGTTCTGACTCTTCTCTCGTTGAGCAGATAGTTACTCAGAAAACCATCAAGGTGTCTGAAATGAGTTTCAAAGCGCTTGCTTCGTATGCTCGATTTAACGATTACAGTGAAGATGCCCAGAGACGGGCAGCACAGATACTCTCAAAAAACCTTGAGCACTATGGCGAAGACCGTAGTAATACCTTGAGAACAATCATGAAAGCTATCGCTAACGGGGAGTCTCATGATATGTCGGAAACTCCTCTTTGGATATAGCTTGAGGTTTATACGGCTTGGGGTAGTTTTGGCGTCGAGATTTGCTCATCTCGGATTGAGTGAATCGTGTCTGGTTGTTACGTAATGCTTAAAGCAGGGCTCCTCAAAAAAACTGAGGAGCCCTGCTTGAGCTTCTCAAGCATCCTCGAGAGTTTAAGGCTATCCTATTGACTACAAATTATTAAAGAAAACTTGAGATTGGTACGCTCATGTTGTGGTTTACATCAGACCTTCACCTTGGTCACGCAAACATTCTTCATTTGGGAAAGGGCCGCCCTTTTGATTCGCTTGAGCAAATGGAAACATACCTTATCGATGCCATTAACGATAGAGTTTCCTACACTGATGAGCTGTGGATTCTTGGAGACTTCTTCATGCACGGAACCCCTGAGAAGGTTCTCCCCTATTTGGAGCGAATTGTGTGTCCAAATGTGCATCTGGTGCGTGGAAATCACGATGCTCACTACACCCAAGAGAGACACGCAAAAGGACTCTTCAAAAGTGTGAGCGATTATGCAGAGCTGGGAAAGCCTTCACGAGATGGCTACCGACTTGTCCTCTCTCACTATCCCATGCTTGACTGGAATCGTATGTATCACGCGTCATATATGTTGCATGGTCATATCCACAGCTTGCCTGATGATGGCGCTGAGCAGGTGCTCGGTCCTATTTTTTCGACCCATGAGCATGCTGTTCCAGGATATAACGCTTGGAACCGTGCGAACGGAATCAGGCGTTATGACGTAGGCGTTGATGCGAATGACTATGCACCCGTTTCAATTGATGAGATTGAGCGCTTCTTTGAGAACATGAGTCTTGCGGTTAATCGGCAGAAATATACAAATTGATTGGGTGTGTGCGGGTGATTTACAGATAAGGGGCTCGAGCGTTGTTGAGAAACTCGAGGTACCCCTCACGAACTTCTCGATAGTCTGATTGCAGATTCACTATCCCTTTGTCTCTGAGTATGTTTTTCCATGCTTGCTGGTATTGTGCAAAACTGAGCGCTTTGGGTTCTTCTAGGAGGACTTTTCCATCAAAACCTGCAAGCCATTTGTAAAAAGCAAAAGATGCAGTAATGTTTACGCAGGTGAGCGCTGCTCTGTCGGAGTCTTCCTCAGCTTGGGTGTAGTCGATGTAGGTCAATTTGCCAAAGCTATCAAACAAAGCATTGGTAGAAGAGGCAGTTGCGCGCAGCAATATCGTGTGCGTTTTGCCGTCAATCATGTCGAAGCTTGTCTCAATTCGCTTGACTGCAGTTTTTCGCGCCTGCTTTACCTCGTCACAGTTATCGGCTTTCTCGTCAGAGATTTCTACGTTCATCATCCGGTCGATACGACTTCTCAAAACGGTGCGTCCATGGCGCCACGGGGGATTGCTGTATGACTCGAGATAATAAAACTTGCCAGAATAAATAAGAGCAACGGGGGTCTCTACGCGGGTAGTTCTGAGGTCAGAGCTTCCCTCAAGGGGATCACCTTCAAGCGGGCGACCCAGCTTTCCGTCAAAGTCGGTGAAATGATAGGTGAAGGAGATTTTCTTATGAGTACGAAGAGCCTCTGAGATGATATCGAGGTTTTTCAAGACTTGTTGCGAAGGGATGCTCCGTTGTTCAACCAGCACCTCTCCTATGAGACTCTCATCTTGGTGGCATGACACAAGGGTGCTCAGCGCTGTTTGCAACTCAGAAGCCTGTTTGTGACTGAGCGTTCGAGACGACTGGGCTGCGTTGAGGAGCATGCGAACCTGCTGGTAGCCGAGGCGAGTGCTCTCACAAGATACGCCGAGAGGACCAACGCGAATGTCGAGGCCAAGAGCTCCACATACTTTGAGAGCCTTGATGTCTCTGGCGATGGTGTTCTCAGCAGTATTGCCGGCATCTCCAAAGCGAGCACGGAGAATACCTCGTATGTCTCTGTTGGTAAGTGGATGCTCATGATCACTACAGGTTTGAAGAATCTCTAGGACACAGAGCATGCGTTCTCGGGCGTCTGTGCATGATAGATTACGAGGCAAAAGAGCTGCATACTCTTCTATGCGCTGGGTGTCGAGTGCCATACATATACCTCTCTCATACATCCATTATTCACAGGGATGAGTTGCTCTGCTGAGTTGGGTGTGTCTCTCTGCTTAAATGCTTCTATAGTAGGTGAGAAGACAGTGTGCTATCAGCATAGACGTGTTAATGTACCTCAAAAACTTGAGGTGATGAGTGAGCTGTGATAAACATGCGCACCAGACGCACGTGCCAGATGCACGCACCAGACGCACGTGCCAGATGCACGCGCCAGATGCATGCGCCCTACGTGCCCTACGAGCTCTCCCAACATGCTCACCCCACGCGTCCGAATGGACTCAAATTGGGCGTCTTTTTGGGCTTATACATCAACAAATACCTGCGATTTCCTAGGGTTTCTCGGCAAAAAGTTTAATGACGCTAACTTTTTTGTACAAAGCGCAGATAGATACGTTACAGTGTCCATAAGTTAGCCATGTGTAACTTTTGCCATGAGCAGACTTTGCATCCAAGCAAACAAACGAGCACTCCTTGCTGGAATCAGAATGGGAATGACAGATATAGTGAACTATACAGCACAGACTACAGTCACCGATGTGTCCAACCACACGGCACAGCTCGCAGGCGTACGTTGCCATGCAGAACATCACACCAACACGCGCTGCCTCGCGACACATCCCGCCAACATGCGTACTCACCATCTCGCAAAACAGCTGTTCACGCTTGTGTTAGCAGGCCTTTTGTTCGCCGCAGCTCTTCCTAGCATTGCACACGCTGCCACAGACTTCTACACCACGTGGAAAGATTACAAAGCGGGCGAAAGCGTTGAAAAGGCCACATGGAACATCGTGTCAGACGGCATCGACCAAGCGCTCGAAGCCGGAAAAGAACTCTTCAAGGAAGGCGACCTCAAGGCTGCCTATGATGCGGTGAACGCTGGGTATTACGGCTTTTACGAGACCAGCGGCTTTGAGCGAACCGTCATGGGCTACATCGGCAACGGTCGTGTGAGTCAAATTGAGCTGCAATTCTCGGCAGCAAAAGCTGTAGCAAAGAAAGAGGGAAGCTACGAGGATTTTGTATCTGAGGTCGACAAACTCTCGTCAATGATTCGCGAAGATGCGCACACGCTCGATGGGACAACTCCAGATGGAAGCACTACGGCAGGCGATGGTGCGGGCGCAGCAGGTGCGGCAGCTACCTTTGCAGCGTGCTTTGGCATTATCGTGCGCGAAGGCGTCGAGGCCATTTTGGTTATTGGTGCCATCATCGCTTATCTCGTGAAGTCGGGAAACCAAAAGAGCCTGAAGTCGGTCTACATTGGAGCTGCTCTTGGAGTTGTAGCAAGCTTTGTGGCGGCATGGCTTCTCGACCAGCTCAAGCTGTCAAACGCCGCCCCGCAAGAGATCATCGAGGGCGTGACCGCGCTCATTGCGGTGGTGGTGTTGTACTACGTTTCCAACTGGATGCTCTCAAAATCTGAGACCGAGGCGTGGAACTCATACATCGAAAATCAGGTGGCAAGTTCTGTCGAGACGGGCTCCTCGTTTGCCCTCGTATTTACCGCGTGGCTTGCCGTGTTTCGCGAGGGGGCCGAGGTCATCCTCTTTTTCCAGCCAATGCTTGCCGGAGACAACATCAACATGGTGTGGGCTGGCTTTGTCGTGGGTTGTCTGGTGCTTGTGGTCATCTTTATCGCAATGCGCTTCTTTAGTGTGAGACTGCCACTCAAGCCGTTCTTTACGGCCATGTCAATTCTGATGTTTATTATGGCGATTTCATTTTTGGGCTCAGGCATCAAGGAGCTCATTGAGGGCGACGTACTCACGATGACTCCCATTCCGTGGATTCCGTCGAATGAGGTGCTCGAGGTGCTCGGGATTTATCCGGCAGTAGACACGGTGGTGCCCCAGCTTATTCTGCTGGCAATTACGGTGGTCATCTTTGTTGTCCAGAAGCGTCGGGCAAAAAGCGTAAGCAGCTCGGGTGGTGCGTCGACAGGCGCGTCTCCAGTAGAAACCGCTACTGCGTAGGGCACTGCAAAATGGAATCAGCGATGGTAACAGCGGCGGCGCAAGCTGTAACAGCGGCAGCGCGAGCGGTGACAACAGTGGGAACAACGGCGGCATAGGAGCTGTCGTATCCATAGAAGGCAGGGTTAGAGAAAGGACCTCTCCATGAAGAAGAATTTGAAAGACCTCGTAGGCATGGCGCTTGCCTCAGCAGCTCTTGTGGCAAGCGTTGGACTTGTGGGCTGCGGCGGCAACAATGCAAGTGCCTCAAGCACTGAAGCAAGTGCCAGTACTGCAGAGGCTAGTGCGAGCGAAAGCTCCTCTGAGGCAAGTGCCGCACCTGCAGCTGCTGCCCCCGATGAGGCCGCGGGCTTTACCGAGATTCCCATTTTTGAGGACGAAGAAGCTGGCTTCATGAACGTAAGTGCTGTGTACTTCCAAGCAGTACCTATGGCTCCCGGTCAGGAAAACTACGAGGATTACGATTGCCACCTCGAGGCTGACATCTCTGCTCTTGAGAACGACCTTGGCTATGAGGTTGGCAGCTGGGTGCCGTATCTCACCATTGATTACAAGGTAACCAAGAGCGACGGCTCTGTTGAGGCTGAGGGAACCTTCATGCACATGACTGCATCCGACGGCCCACACTATGGTGCAAACATTGCGATGCCTGATGGTGCTGGTACCTACACAGTAGAGTTTACCATCCACTCGCCTGCTGAGGAGAACTACCTCATCCACCTTGGCGAGACTGGCCCTGGCGGCACCCTTGAGGACGCCTTCAAGGATGGCAACATTGTCATTTCCCAGCCGTGGGATTACGTACCTGTTGAGTCATAAGTCTTGCAGCTTTGATAGGACTCAAAAGCAAGCCAACAGACGCGGATAGGTAGTGCATCTGAGCTGGTCTGTCGTCTGTCGTATTCGAGGCTGTATACCGATGGGTATGCAGTCTCGAATCATATGTCGAGATACCTCGCCATATGTAAAGACTCTGTGGATTCGTCCAACGACCAAAAATCAAAATAAGAGACTATCGATAAGAAAAACGTAGATTGCTACCTGCGGATGTTGAAAACTTTTGTAAGGTCTTGTTAGATTTTTGTTATTACAAGAGGAATTTTTGTTAGATGCGCTTCCTAGACTTGAGTGGTGGTAAAGCCCACACACGAAAGACTTAGAGCTTAAAGCCACTATCATCAATATCAACGATAGAGCATAGGGGACTTTTTCGAGCAAAGAACACGATGATGCAGGATTCTTATAGTCCGTTTCGTCGTAGGAGACAGGACATCTATCTTTCCGAGTAATAAAACACCAAGACGGAGCAGTCTTTAAGGCTGTGCTCGCTGAGTATTGCTATCCATTCAATCCGTCTTTTTGGGCTCTTATATGCACACTCATCAAATGTAAACCGTAGTTAACTTATACTATGTTAACCAAGGTTTACTCGTAGCTTAAACGTGGCAGTTTAACCTACTCGCTAAACAAAACGCTTGAAATGTTGCAGCTTCAGCGATGGTGGCAGCCATAAGCTCAAAGGAGTACGTCGCTTGTTAAAGTACGTCATATCAGTGTCTGAGGACTTACTGCTCTGCTCGGTACTCATGGGCATGCTCTATGCGTTTGCCCACAAAAACTGGGACAAGCGCGGCCAGTATTCACTCATCGGCGCAACAGTGCTTGCATGGACGGTTGCACTCGTTATTTCCATCCTCAAAAAACAAACGCGACTCATTGACTCGGGTTTGTGGAATCTTCGTTTTGTGGGTATCTACCTGCTGGGACTTCTTCTGTTTCTGGCAAGCTTTATCCCCATGATCAAACGCGCAAAACCAGTGCTACCACAGCGCCTGCAACAGGCGGCGCTTGCTCTACTCACCATTGGTGTTACGGGATACACGGCGCCTGAGCCGCTTACCTATCCCACCGTCATCTTGCAGTCCGTGAAAAGCCCCATCTCAACCGACTTCTTTTTCCGTATGGTTGGCTGGCTTTTCGGTTTGCTTGTGATGCTGCTGCTTGCGCTCGCAACCTATCATGTGCTCATGAGCTTGGCAGACAAGCTGGCTCAGCGCGTCGCGGTTGCTGGTACTGTTTTTGTGGGCCTCGTGCTAGCGGCACTGGCTCTCAGAGCGCTGCTCACTCGCCGCATTATCCCGCAGTCACCGGTGGTTTTTCAGATTGCCGCATTTGCTTCGAACAACGGCACACTCTTTGGCATGATACTCGGTGCAGCGACACTCATATGTGCAGCAGTCCTGATAGCGCGCTCGCTACATATCCAAGAGCCCTACGACAACCCTGCCCAACACAGAAAGATTCAAGCCAAGTGGCGCAGACGTCGGCGATGGGCGACGGTTGCGGTGGTGTGTCTAGCGCTCACGCTGGTCAACGTGACCGTAGTCAAGGCATACGACTCGCGCGAGGTTGAGCTCTCGCCCTCTGAGGAGTTTGAGCTCAGAGAAGATGGCTGCTACATCCCCCTGTCTCAGCTCGAAGATGGGCATCTCCACCGTTTTACCTATGAAAGCCCAGACAAGGTGGGAATCCGCTTCATCATCATCAGAAAACCGGGCGGTGCTGCCTATGGCGTTGGGCTCGACGCCTGCGATATCTGTGGCGAGACGGGCTACTTTGAGCGAGACGACCAAGTGGTCTGCAAGCTCTGCGACGTGGTCATGAACGTGCAAACCATTGGTTTTAAGGGCGGCTGCAATCCCATTGTGATTGACTACAGCATCAAAGACGGCTACATCATTGTGCCCTTTGACACCCTCCTAGAACACGAAGTCATCTTTACGCGTTAACCGAGGTAGGCAGCCATGTTTTTCAGGATGATACGAGGCATGCTTACTCGCCAAACGGGCAAAATGGCGATGATTGCCTTTACCATCGCCCTCGGGGCATCGCTTGCAACGGCAATGTTGAGCGTCATGTTCGACGTATCTGACAAGGTCAACCAAGAGCTCAAAACATACGGCGCCAACATCACGGTAGTGCCCAAAGAGGCATCCGTCTTGTCAAACCTCTATGAGGTCGAGGGCGGCGGAGACGTGAGTAACGTGTATCTGAAAGAAGATGAGCTCGGCAAGATTAAGACCATCTTTTGGGCGTTCAACATTGTGGACTTTGCACCGATGATAGATGTGCAAGCCAGTGTGAACGGCACTCCTGTAACGGCGGTGGGCTCGTGGTTCAACCACCATCTCGACCTGCCCACCGGCGAGCAGCTCGACGCAGGAATTACCAGCTTGCGTAGCTGGTGGGAGCTTGTAGACGGCCGTTGGCTCGATGAGTCGCAAACAGGAGACGACCAGCGCGTCATGCTTGGCCACACGCTTGCCGAGAAGCTCGGCGCCCGCGTGGGAGATACGGTAGAGCTGAGCGCAGACTCAGGTGCGAGCGCGGATGCTGGCTCAGGTGCAAACGCAGATGCTGGCTCAGGTGCAAACGCAGCCGCAGGCTCCAACCCCAGCTCAGGCAGCTTTGAGGTAGTAGGCATTTTCGATGCGGGCGGAGACGAAGACAAGCAGATCTTTGCCCCGCTCGACCTTGTGCAAAGCCTTTCAGGTACCGACGGCAAACTCAGCTCCATCGAGGTCTCTGCCATCACCACGCCCGACAACGAGATTTCTCGTCAAGCAGCAAAAGATCCGTCGAAGCTGACGATCGCTCAATATGAAACGTGGTACTGCACGGCATATGTGAGCTCGATTTGCTATCAGATACAAGAGGTCATCACAGACTCGGTAGCAAGTCCGGTGCGTCAGGTTGCAGAGAGCGAAGGCGCTATTCTTGACAAGACGCAACTGCTTATGGTGCTGATTACCATACTTGCCCTGCTGGGAAGCGCTCTTGGCATTTCCAATCTGGTTACCGCAAGCGTTATGGAGCGTGGACAAGAGATTGGCCTGTTCAAAGCGATAGGTGCAACCGACCGAGCCATATCAGGGCTCGTGCTCACAGAGATTATTGTGGTTGCCATTGTGGGCGGGCTGGTAGGCTTTGCTGCTGGCATTGGTTTTGCACAGATAATCGGACAGTCTGTCTTTAATTCATCGATTGCTCTCAAGCCAATGGTGGTGCCACTCGTGGTGGTGCTTGTCATTGTAGTGACGCTTTTGGGTTCGATTTCTGCAATCAGAACAGCACTGCGCCTCGATCCGGTGGAGGTGCTCCATGACCGATAAGAGACAGACTGTCGGCACCGCCCGCACACAGGGACAGGCCGCCGAGTCCGCCCGCACACAGGGACAGGCCACCGGCACCGCTCGCACACAGGCCGCCCGGCGCGCCATGTACTTCCGCATGATTACTGCCTCGTTTGCGCGGCGATTCTCTCGCATGGTGGTGGCACTGCTCGCAATCATCGTAGGCGCCACCGTGCTCTCAGGGCTGGTTACCATTTACTACGACATGCCCAGACAGATGGGCATGCAGTTTCGCTCATACGGCGCCAATATGATTTTGGTGCCATCAGATAGCGCTCAAGGTGGCATGACCCGCGCCGACATCGACCAAGCGCTCGCCCAAGTGAGCAACGACGAGTTGGTGGGTGTGTCAACCTATCACTACGAAAACTGCACCATTAACGCAAGTCCTTTGGTTGTGGCTGGTGCAGACCTCGAGGCAACTCGGGCAACGAGTCCTTACTGGTACGTGACGGGCGAGTGGCCAGACGAGCCGGGCGAGGTTCTCGTGGGTCTTGTCGAGGCAGACTTTTTCTCCCTTGAAGTAGGCGACACAGTGACGATTACTCACACCCTCGTGGCCAGCGATGATGGCAGGAGTGCTCTTGAAGAGTCGTCGGTCGACTTTGTGGTGAGCGGGCTTCTCGACACGGGCGGCTCTGAAGAGGAATACTTTTTCATTTCCAATGACGACATGGCACGACTCACGCAGGCAGAGCCGAGCTACAACATCGCCGAACTCTCCATACAAGCCGACGCCGAGCGCCTCGAGGCTCTGTCAGAGGCCATCTCACAAGAGGTCCCTAACGTGACGCCTCAGCTGGTCAAACGCCTCACCACATCAGAGACAACCGTGCTTACCAAGTTGCAGGCGCTCGTGTTTTTGGTCACGGTAGTGGTACTAGCGCTCACTATGATTTGCGTGGCAACTACCATGACGGCGGTGGTGACCGAGCGTCGTCGCGAAATTGGCCTGCGCAAGGCCCTTGGTGCCTCAGATAAATCAATCGTCCTTGAGTTTATGGGCGAGGGACTCTTACAGGGGGCTCTGGGAGGACTTATTGGCGCGGGTCTTGGCTTTGGCTTTGCCCAGCTAGTGAGTACCAACGTCTTTAACAGCTCAATTACCTTTAGGCCGCTGCTCATTCCCATCACGGTTCTGGCTGCTCTGGTGGTTACAGGACTTGCGTGTGCGCTGCCGGTACGAAATGCAACAACAGTCGACCCTGCCCTTGTGCTCAAGGGCGAGTAGACAAGCGGAAAGAAGAGAGTCATGAGTCTTCTCGAGATGAAAAACGTGTCCAAAATCTATGGCGAGCTGCGCGCCCTCGACAACGTGAATCTCACCATTGAACAGGGCGAATGGGTGGCAATCATGGGCCCGAGCGGCTCGGGCAAGTCTACAGCCATGAACATTATTGGTTGTATGGATAAGCCTACGTCGGGCGAGGTTTTGCTTGATGGACAAGACATTGCCAAGCTGGGCCGTCGAGAACTCACCGAGATTCGCCGAGACAAGATTGGCCTCATCTTTCAGCAGTTTCACCTCATTAGCTACCTTACGGCGGTCGAGAATGTCATGGTGGCGCAGTATTACCACTCGCTTCCCGATGAAGCAGAGGCGCTCGAGGCGCTTGAGCGTGTTGGCTTAGCAGACCGTGCCAAGCATCTGCCCAGTCAGCTTTCGGGTGGTGAACAGCAGCGCGTATGCGTGGCGCGAGCTCTTATCAACCATCCCGAGATTATCTTGGCAGACGAGCCTACTGGAAATCTTGATGAGCAAAATGAGCGCATTGTACTTGATTTGTTTCGCCAGCTGCACAGTGAGGGGACAACGCTTGTCGTGGTCACTCATGACGCCGAGGTGGGAGCAAGTGCTGAGCGCATTATTACGCTCGAGTATGGTCGTGTGACCAGCGACAATGCTGACACCAAGTTTGGAAAGGGCAATGGATAAGATGAATATGATACCTCAGAGAAACGCTGGGCGAGCGGGGCTTGCTTTGCGTAGAGACGCAGCTACCCGGCCCATAAGCAGAGCCTCGGCCTCTGGCGCGAGACGAGCGGTAATCATAGTCGCATGTGTGCTCACTGCCTTTGTCCTAACAGCCTGCGCAGGATCGGGTCCGCGTACCTACAAAGACGGTACGTATACGGCACGTTCGAGCGTGTGGGAAGATGCAGAAGATGGCAATGGCAACGGCTATGGCGAGGTAACCATCACAATTGAGGGTGGAAAAATCTCTCAGGTGGTCTTTGAAACCTACGAACCCGACGGAACTCTGAAAGACGAGGACTACGGCAAAACCGCAGGAAAGATTACGAACCAAGACTTTTACAACAAGGCGCAGCGAGCCGTTGTTGCGAGCCATGGTTATGCCGAGCAGTTGAGCGCAACCGGTGAGCTCGATGGGGTAGACACGGTATCAGGTGCAACCATCTCATACAACGAGTTTCAAGAGGCTGTGCAAAACGCACTCGATCAGGCGGCCGAATAAGCTGGAGCAGCACCGGTGAATGTGTTGATTCACATTGCGAGCTTGGTTGTGAGTCTCGTCTTGTTTGTGGGCGTTCCCTTGGCTATGACAGGGCAGCTTGGGCAGCTTACGGCAGCGACGCCTGATGTGGTGAGCTCGGCTACCCACATGATCGATGCTCCGTCGGGCAACTATGTCATCTTTCTCAACGCACAACGCCACACCGACCCCGACGTGCGGCAACGCTGGATGAGCTTTCTCAAAGGACAAGACACTGAGCTCATCATGGAAGACCTCAGCTGTGTTACCTGCTCTGGCGACCCGTCAGCCCACGATCTTGCCCTCAGTCTGCAGTCGCGCCTCGCCGAAAACCAAATGACCGTTCGGGTGGAAAATCCCATGCTTGCTCTTTCCAAGGCAGAACATGGCTACTTTGACGTACTTGTGCTTTCGAGTGAGGCAGCTGAGCAGTATAATGCGGAGACTGTCGAGAATCTTGATTTTGTGGAAGTGGTCAGGAGATGAAAAACCGATCGAGCATGCGCAAGGTAAACGCCATTGTTTCTGCCGCGCTGCTCATCGTATTCATCCTGCATGCTGTGAGCGGTGCTTTGTTATTGTCTGGTGCAAGCGCTCAGCCACAAGTTATCTTTTCGAGAATACTTACCCTTCTTTTGTTGGTGCATCTCGTGATTGGCGTTGTGCTTACCGTCGATGGTTTTCGTGCGATTCGAGCAAGTGGCGTGCACTACCGAGAAGCGACAACTCGTCTTTTGGCGGTGCGCTTGAGTGGCTTGGCAATAGCAGTTTTCATTGGTGCACACGTTGCGTCTTTATGGATGCCTGCAGGGGACGTTCAGCGCATGTCAGAGTTTGGGCTTCTACAGCTGGTCATGAACATTGCTTTTGTTGTGGCAGTTGCGGTGCATATTCTCTGCAATATACGACCCTTACTGATTTCTCTTGGGATCCCATTGTCATCTCCGCGTGTGCTTGACATTGCAATTGCGCTGTCAGTTGTGCTGTGCGCAGGAGGCATCGCGTTTATCATCTACTTTATCCGCTGGCAGGTGATGTGATGTTGAGCAGTACGTCGCAGGCGAGCACTCCCACGCCGAGCACGCCACAGGCAAGCAACCCTGCCATGCCCACGCCACAGGCAAGCAACCCTGCCATGCCCATCATCATTGGTGCAGGTTTAGCCGGCCTCAGTGCCGCGCTCAGCTTTGCTCGCGCAGGACAAGCCTGCCATCTTGTCTCGCCACAGGAGTCAGAGCGAGCTCAGTCAGTCATGGCAGAAGGTGGCATCAATGCTGCTCTCGACCTCATGGGACAAGGTGACACTCCCGCTCAGCACTTTGCTGACAGCTGGAAGAGCGCCGCAGCAATCACCGATCCCAATGCCCTTTTCGGCATGTGCGAAGGAGCCCCCGATGTGGTGCGCGACCTCATTGGGTTGGGTGTGCCGTTTCAAGTTGAGCAGGGGCACATGATACAGCGTCCCTTTGGCGGTCAGAGCAAAAAGCGCACCTGTTATGTGAAGAGCTCAACAGGCAAAGCCCTTGTCGGCGCACTTATAGATGCGCTTCGGCGCTATGAGGCAGAAGGGCTCGTGATACGCAGGACAAGCTCTGAGCTGGTCGCGCTCGATGTTGACGAGAAGCGCTGCGTTGGTGCATGGCTCTGCTCAACACGAACCAAACAGATTGAGCATCTTGAAGGCCCGGTTGTCCTTGCAACGGGAGGTTTTGCTGGCATTTTTGGACCGAGTACCACGGGAAGCACTACCAACACGGGAGATATTACTGCCCTTGTGTTTTCACAAGGTGTGAAGCTGGCAAACCTCGAGTTCATTCAGTACCACCCCACTACTATTGCAATTCCGGGCAAACGAATGCTGGTGAGCGAGGCAGCCCGCGGTGAGGGTGGCAGGCTCTTTGTCATGCGTGACGGCGCACCTTGGTATTTCATGGAAGAGCGCTATCCAGAGCTAGGAAATCTCATGCCACGCGATGTGGTTTCTCGCGAAATTGCATCGGTTATGGCTGACCCGTCCTGCGAAAACTGCGTGTTTCTCGACATGCGCGAGGTCGACCCTATTGTGTGGTCGCGCCGGTTGGGAGATTTGCGCGACGAGTGCATCCGTCTCATTGGCATCGACCCTGCAACCGAGCCGCTTCCGGTAGAGCCGGGTATTCACTACAGCATGGGCGGCATATGGGTTGACGAGCAGCATCGTTGCAGCATGGGCGGGCTGTTTGCCGCAGGGGAGTGCGCGTGTCAGTATCACGGGGCAAATCGCTTGGGCGGAAACTCCCTGCTCGGTGCCATTTATGGAGGCAAGCGCGCGGCTCAGACGGTACTCGATGAGCTTGCGCAGGGAAAGCTTCCGATAAAACCAACTCAGCCGTTGGAAGTTCGCCAAGCAGCAGTGGCGTTTAATCCTGGGATATTTGACATCTCACGCGATGAGGTGGAGCGCGAGCAGACCATCCAAGAAATTCTTGCTACTCATCTGGGGATTGTGCGTGACGAGAAAAGCTTGCTTGAGGGAATCGAGCAGCTGTTGAAGCTCGACGTTGGCAACTCGGTGCGACTGAGGCGACGCGTGCTTCTTGCGCATGCGTGCATGGCATGTGCGATAACTCGAATTGAGAGTCGTGGCGCCCATTGTAGGTCTGATTACCCCGACACTAACGAAAGCTTGGCAGAGCAGTCGGTTGTCTGGCCAGGGAATGGGGCAGTTGTGTTTGAGTTTAGACCGCTCCCAGGGCTCCGCGCGGAGAGTCGTCGCGTTTTACAGGAGGAAAACCTGCAGGTCGATGGCTTGGATGAAAACGATTCGACTCAGGGCACCGAAAAGACGTGGAAAGGGGTGCCATTTTGAGAAAACTCCTTGACGTAGCACGTCTTGTCCCGCCCGAGATGAAAGCATTTCGGCAGGTATTTGAATACGAAACTGAAGATGAACGCGCCACCGTTGCGAGTGCTTTGCGTGAGCTCAATGCTCGTCCGCGCCTGCTCGACATCGAGGGAAACGAAGCCGCAGTCATTAGCTGGGAGTGTAGCTGTCTCCAAAAGAAGTGTGGTGCTTGCGCCATGATCATCAACGGCCTGCCGAGACTTGCCTGCGATACCCGTTTAGCGGAGCTTGCTGGTGAGCGTGTGACACTCGATCCGCTGGCAAAATTCCCCGTTGTTGCAGACTTAGTAGTTGATCGCGATGCGGTGTTCACCAAGCTGCGTGATATGGGTGTATGGCACGATAATGAGCGCAGCTTGCTGACACAAGACAAGGCGAGTGACTGGGCGTATGAGGCGACACGTTGTCTCCAATGCGGTTGCTGCCTTGAGGTTTGCCCTAACTACGTACCTGACGCGATCTTTGGGGGCATGGCTGCTATGAACCCCATGGCGCGTCTTCTTGAAGAGACACCCAAGGCTGAGCGCAAACGCCTTGCTCGCTCTTACAAAGAGTCCGTTTTTGGTGGCTGTGCTAAAGCGCTCGTCTGCAGAAACATCTGTCCTGCTAACATTGATATTGACCGACTGCTGAGCAGAGCAAATGCCCGGGCGGTATGGGGTCGCCACTGAGCTTTTCGCTCATCAGGACTCGAGGTAGGCCATGGTGCATGGCTCATCCAGTGATGCGCTGTGACAGTCGGTAGACCGAACGGGCACGGCTATGTTGGAGGCACAGATGACAACTCGAGCTCAACAACCACAAGCTCGAGCGAGCCGTTGTAAACTTCAGCTTCAATGAGACAGACCTTATCGTGAAGATGTGAGAAGGGTTTGTCTGCCCGCTCAAACCAGTGCCTACCGTAAATGACCCAAACGGACGTCCAAAAAGAGGCACATCTGCGCTGCTTGCGCTAAAAGTTAACCAAGGGTAACATATCCGCACATAAGCTGCTAACTGGTTCTTTCGACAGTATCGCGTGTTATGACAGCTGTTTTGTTTTACGACAGCCGGCAAATTGGTGGCAGCTATCTGGTATTTCGACAGCTATCCGAGGATGGTTTAATGCGCACACATTCACAAACGTTTGCCTTGGGTTTCCTGCAGCTCATACTGCCCGTCCTTTTGCTCATGGGCATCATGACCTTTGCAGGACCATGTGGCATGCATGATGATGGTTCAGTTTCGAGCTGCTTTTGGGCGAGTCGCTCACTTATGGGACTGGCGATTGCACTTGTTCTCATTGCGCTGGGGCGCCTGGGGCTGTCACAGAGCAGAGAGCTCCGGCGTGGTCTCAACCTTGCCACGGTTGTGTTGGGCATCCTTGTTTTGGTAACGCCTGGCGGCCTTATCGACCTGTGCATGATGCAAACCATGCGCTGCCACACCATCATGAGGCCCTTTGCGCTGGTAACGGGTGTGCTTGTGAGCATTGTGGCAATCGTGGACTTTTTCCTTGTCAAGCCAACAAGGACGGATTCATGACGCTTGGCGACCTGTCTCTTCGCAACCTTACAAAAAATCCAGGGCGCTCGCTGGGACTCATAGCATTGGTTGCACTTATCTCGGCAGCGGTCTTTGGTGGTTCGCTGGTGATGTCGGGGCTGTCGCGTGGACTTACCAGTTTGGAGGAGCGCCTCGGTGCAGACGTCATTGTCTATCCAGCAACTGCTAAGAGTACCAACGACCTCGAGGCGATTATGCTCGACGGCGTGCCAGGCTACTTTTATATGGACGACTCCATCGTAGAAAAGGTGGCGGCTATCCCGGGTGTTGCCCAAGCGTCGCCTCAGTATTACTTAGCAAGCGTTAAAGCAGGTTGCTGTAGCATGCCCGTTCAAATTATTGGTTTTGATCCAGAAACTGACTTTACTATCCAACCCTGGGTTGCTCGTAGCTATAGCCGAGAGCTCCAGACAAACGACGTGCTTGCTGGCAGCAACATCTCAGGAGCGCCGGGCACACTCATCCGCTTTTACGGAGTCGATTGCACCATAGCGGGCAAGCTCGACGAAACGGGGACTGCTCTCGACAATGCTGTTTTTGCCACAGCTCAGACCATCAAAGGGCTCATCGCTGCATCTGAGGAGCAGGGCATGTCGGTGTTGGCGACAAACAACCCAGACGACATTGTGTCAACTATCCAGCTCAAGCTTGCCGATGGATACAGCCCCGATGACATGGCAGGCTACATCAAGGGCCACGTTCGTGGAGCTACCGCCGTGGCAGCCCGGAGTATGACGAGTGGTGTGGCAGATGGAGTGGCGGCGGTTTCCCAGATTGTGAGCATTCTCATAGCTGTTATGTGGCTCGTGGGTGCGGTCATACTTGTTATCGCGTTTTGGATTCAAGGCCGCAGTCGCAGCCGCGAGTTTGCGGTCTTGCGCATGATAGGTGCTTCTCGCAAGGGCATCACGAGCTTGGTTTTGCAAGAGTCGCTCATGCTTGGGATTGTTGGCGCCTGCATCGGCATCACGCTCTCAGCACTTACCGCCATGCTCATGAGTCCCGCACTGGAAGCTGCCCTTGGTCTGCCGTTTCTGACGCCTGAGATGGGTCGGCTTGCACTACTTGTTGTACTGACGTTTGCTGTGGTTCTCGTTGCAACTGTTGGCGCGTCGGTGGTGAGTGCGCGTCGTTTGTCTCGTGTCGATGCGGGCGGCGTTTTGAGGGGAGAGTAGTCTATGGCTACAGAGGTGCTCCAAGCTCACAAGCTCACCAAGCGCTACTTTAGAGAAGGCCGCGGACAGGCTCGCTATTTCGATGCAGTAAGCGATGTCTCGTTGCATCTTCAAGCAGGAGGCTTCACCGCCATCACTGGTCGCTCGGGCTGTGGAAAAACAACCTTGCTCACTATGCTTGCAGGACTGCTTGAGCCAGACGAAGGCGAGGTGGTGCTTGACGACAAGAGCCTCTACACGCTTTCAGATGCCGAGTTGAGCCGCCTGAGGAATACCCATATTGGCATGGTTCCCCAAATCGCTGCTGCTATCAAGAACCTCAACGTCTTCCAAAACGTCGTATTACCTGCGGGTATGTATAACGCACACGATGAGCAAGCAGCGCATGAGCGGGCACACCAGCTGCTTGAGCGCCTCGAGATTGCCGAGCTCGAATCAGCTTGGCCAGAACTGCTGTCGGGAGGAGAGCTCAGGCGCATGGCAATTGCACGCTCGCTTGTTTGTTCGCCAGCGCTCATTCTTGCCGATGAACCAACGGCAGATCTTGATAGCCAAAGCACCAAACTTGTGCTAGAGCTCTTGAAAGAGCAGGCGGGGCAGGGCTGTGCGGTAGCTGTAGTAAGCCATGATGCCGAGGTCAACGCCTATGCAGACGTCATTCTCGAGATGGATGCAGGTAGATTAACGTAACATGAAGTCTCTTAAATTGGTACCAAACAGCTCCGAGCAGGGCATTCAAAAAGCTACGTCAAGCGAAACATTTCTACCTGTCGCCTAATTTTGTTGAAATTGTGGACAAACTAGGGGCATTCTTTCAGTGCTCGACTAAAAGGGGGTCGGGCAAGGTGTGGCTGCACTAAGGAAAGCAGCCCAAAAACAAGGGGAAGGAAACACGTATGAAGAAGAAGAGTATCTTCACCCTCGTGCTGGCCTCCGTCCTGCTCACAGTCCTTTTGGCTGCTTGCGGTGGCGGTAACACCAGCGGCGCACAGAGCGAGAGCTCTGCATCTAAGGCTGAGGCAAGCGCCTCTGCAGAGGCAAGTGCTTCTACAAGCACTGAGGCATCAACTGCCACAACTGCCTCAGGCGATGTCCAGGTTGGCATTGTTCTGCCTACCAAGGACGAGCCGCGCTGGCTCCAGGACCAGGCACAGTTTGAGAAGCTGCTCGGCGATGCAGGCTTCACCAGCCAGGTTCTCTTTAGCCAGGGTTCCTCCGCAACTGAGAAGACAAACGTCGAGACGCTCGTTTCTCAGGGTGCACAGGTAATCGTTATTTGTGCACAAGACGGTGGCGCAGCAGCTGCAGCCGTTGAAGATGCCAAGAAGGCAGGCACTACGGTTATCGCTTATGACCGCCTCATCACCGACACCGACGCTGTTGATTACTATGTAACCTTCAACAGCTTTGCTGTAGGCGAGGCTCAGGGTCAGTACCTGATTGACAACGCTCCTTCTGGCTCCGGCATTCCTCTGTACCTGTATGCTGGCGCAGCTACCGACAACAACGCCTTCATCTTCTTCGAGGGTGCATGGAGTGTCCTGCAGCCCAAGATTGCTGACGGCACCTTTGTTATCGCTAACTCCTCTGAGGCCGAGGCTCTCAAGGACAAGGCTGAGCTCTCCCGTGACGAGATTGGCAAGATCATTGGTCAGGTCACCACTGACTGGGACTTCAATGTTGCTAAGTCCAAGGCTGAGGCTCACCTCACCGCCAACGGCGCTGACATGAAGGGCGACGTTGTCATTCTTGCTCCCAACGACGGCACCGCTCGCTCCATCGCCGACGTCTTCGCAACTGACTCCGATGTCTCCAGCTACATCGTCACTGGCCAGGACGCCGAGAAGGCTTCCGTCCAGTACGTCATCGACGGCAAGCAGTCCATGACTGTCTTCAAGGACACCCGTACCTTGGCAGCTGACTCCGTTGCTATGGCTCTCGACGTCCTGAACGGCAAGACCCCGAGCACTGACACCACCTATGACAACGGCAAGATTGAGGTTCCTGCCAAGGAGACTCCGATTATCGTTGTCGAGAAGGACAATGTCTCTAAGGAGCTCATTGACTCCGGTTACTATGAGGCTTCTGAGTTCACTGGTCTCAACTAGTACCCTGAGCGCAACACGGTTCGCTGACGCGCTTTTATAGGGAACGCGGATGCCACCCTTGCGCAAGCAGGGGTGGCATTTTTGCAAATTACGTGCAAAGCTGAGAGCTAGTTGTGGGTGCTCAAGCTAGTTGTGGATGCTCAAACCGCTCAGCAACTCAGCGCCCAGCCTGCACACGTACGAACCATTTACACAGAGGGAAATGAAGGGAAGCACGCATCCCTCAGCTCAATAATCCACGAGGAACGAGAAAACTATGAGCGACATCATTTTGGAGATGCGCAATATCACAAAAGAGTTCCCAGGAGTTAAGGCTCTGGACAACGTTAATTTTCAGGTCAAACGAGGCGAGATTCACTGCTTGGTTGGAGAGAACGGCGCAGGTAAATCGACCCTCATGAAGGTGCTGTCTGGAGTCTATCCCTTTGGAACCTACGAGGGAGATATCATCCTCAACGGCGAGGTTCAGCAGTTTAAATCCATCGCCGATAGTGAGGCTAAAGAGATTGCCATTATTTATCAGGAGCTTGCTCTTATCCCTGAGCTCTCGATATATGAAAATATCTTCTTTGGGCATGAACTTGCCTCGGGAGTGCGCATCAATTGGAACGAAACAATCGTCAATGCGGCCGTGATGCTCAAGCGCGTTGTCCTCGATGTTGACCCCTCTACCAAGGTAAAACACCTTGGCGTGGGCAACCAACAGCTGGTGGAGATTGCAAAAGCACTCTCCAAAAACGTTAAACTCCTCATTCTTGATGAGCCAACAGCAGCGCTCAATGAGGATGACTCGCAGCGTTTGCTCCAGCTCATTCGCGAGCTCAAGGCAGACGGCGTAAGCTGCATCATGATTTCTCACAAGCTGAGAGAGATTACCGCCATTGCAGATACCATTACGGTTTTGCGCGATGGCTCAACCATCTGCTCGCTG
Source organism: Atopobiaceae bacterium (assembly GCA_017459605.1). Classification (GTDB taxonomy): domain Bacteria; phylum Actinomycetota; class Coriobacteriia; order Coriobacteriales; family Atopobiaceae; genus RGIG4373. The sequence continues at coordinate 4,793 of JAFUCQ010000046.1, read as the reverse complement.
GTTGCCGAACAAGACGACATTTCTGAGGCAAACATCATCAAAAACATGGTTGGTCGCGAGATGGACAACGTCTATCCTGCGCGTGGAGACCATGAGTTGGGCGACATTGCCTTTGAGCTGCGTGATTGGACGGTAGAAGATCCCACGCGAGATGGTAAAGAGATTCTGCATCACGTGAATATCAACGTTCGCAAGGGCGAGATTGTGGGTCTCCAAGGACTTATGGGAGCAGGACGTACCGAGCTTGCGTTGTCGGTCTTTGGAAACACCCCGGGATATCGCATCACGAGTGGCGAGATTCTCATGGACGGCAAGCCCGTCTCGTTTAGAAACTCTGCCGCAGCTATTGAGGCTGGCCTTGCCTATGCCACTGAAGACCGCAAGGGCAACGGGCTTATCCTCATCCAAGACATCAAGTTTAATAACACCATCGCTAACCTCAAAGAGTTGGTAGAGGGTCTTTCCATTAACAAAAATGAAGAGGTCACCGTTGCCAACTACTACAAGGATTCAATCAACATCAAAGCACCCTCGGTTGATCAGAAGGTGGGAAATCTCTCGGGTGGTAACCAGCAAAAGGTACAGCTTGCCAAATGGATGTTTGTTAAGCCAAACGTACTGATTCTGGACGAGCCCACTCGTGGCATTGACGTTGGTGCCAAATTTGAAATCTATACACTCATGAACCGTCTGGTTGAGGAAGGCATGAGCATCATCATGATTTCCTCTGAGCTTCCTGAGGTTCTTGGCATGAGCGACAGGCTCTATGTCATGAGCGAAGGAACCATTACCGGTGAGCTGAGTGCAGAAGAAGCAACCGAGGAGAAAGTGATGGCTTTGGCCATCTCGGCATAAGGAGGACACATGGAAGAGACAAAAGGGGAGGTTGCAGTCCCACAGAAGCAGGGCATTGGTGCAGAGCTTGGTAATTTGCTCAGGAGCAACATCCGCGATTACATGATGTACATTGCCCTTATCGTCATCATGGCGTTTTTCACCATCATGACCAATGGCGGCTTTATTCAGGCGAGAAACATCTCGAACCTCATCAACCAAGCTGGCTACGTTGCCATTTTGGCTATGGGCATGACGCTCGTGTTGATTGTTGTGCACATCGACCTGTCTGTTGGTTATGTGGCAGGCTTTTGCGGAGCAGTGTGTGCCATCCTTATGACCAAATTTGGCATGAGTGAGTGGTTGGCAATACCTATCGTGCTGCTGTTGGGAGCGCTTATTGGTTTGTACCAAGGCACACTGGTGATGCGTGTGGGCGTACCTGCCTTTGTTACTACTTTGGCTGGCATGTTCATGTTCCGCGGTCTTTTGAACCTCACTCTGCAGGAGACGGGCACCATCGTTATTCCCAACGAGGGCTTCAATGCCATCTCAAACGGCTTTATCCCAGACTTTTCGTTGGGGCTGAATCTGCACATGCTGACCATGATTATTGGTGTGGCGTTGGTTGGCCTCATGATTGCATCGCAGATTCGAGACCGCCAGAACAACCTCAAGTATGGTTTTCAGGTAATGTCTCAGCCGTTGTTCATCGCAAAGCTCGTCATCTTTGCGGCAGTGATTTTGCTGGTGTTCTACGTGCTCGCAGCATATCAGGGCCTGCCTTGGACGGCTGTTATCGTTGGCGTAGTGCTGTTCATCTTCAACTTTATTCTCAATGAGACAAAGTTCGGACGCTACATTTACGGTATTGGTGGCAATGCACAGGCTACCGAGCTCTCTGGTGTTGACGTTAAAAAGGTGACGCAGATTATCTTTGTCATTATGTCAACCATGGCAGCGCTTGCTGGCGTGCTCTATACTTCGCGTCTGCAGTCGGCAACGCCTACGGCAGGTCTTGGCTTTGAGCTTGACGCCATCGCATCGTCGTACATTGGCGGCGTAGCTGTTACTGGTGGTGTGGGTCGTGTGACCAATACCATCATTGGTGCTCTGGTTATTACTTCGCTTACCAATGGCATGAACCTCATGGGTATCGACATCTCTTATCAGTACATCGTCAAGGGCATCATCTTCATCGGAGCTGTTGCACTCGACATCCGCACCCGCAACAAGTAATCCCTATGACATTACAGACACACTGCGAGTGCTGGTAGTTGTGTTGCCTGTAGCTGCATCGTAAAAACCTACGCAGCAAGTCTGAAGAGAAAAAAGACCGTCATTTCTTTTGAAGTGACGGTCTTTTGTTGTACAGTTGTTGGCTCGACAAAGGGAGCAGTGCTCGAGTTGTTAGCTCGACAAAGGGAGCAGTGCTGGAGTTGTTAGCTCGACAAAGGGAGACGTGTTCGAGTTGTTAGCTCGACAAAGGGAGCATACCATTTTAAGCATTGTGGAAAACTGTACGTTTGAAAACCCTTTCCTGGGGTTTCTTCAGAAGAAACCGCAGGAAAGGCATTTTGGACGTACGCTTTCGAAATTCGAGATGGGGTTCTCGTCTTGTGCTGGCTTGTCTGTTATTCTCGTCCAAACAGCAAATGCAGCAATCAACAGCAAATCCAGCAATCAACAACGAACATGACAAGCAACAACGAACACAGCAAGCAACAGCGAACATGACAATCAACAACGAACACAACAATAAATGAGAATAATTCTCATTTATCTTGTTAGAAATCAGACAATGGGGTATAGTGCTTGTAACCAAATGATAGAAGTTATCATTTAACGGACGCGGCAGTGCCGCAAAAGGAGGAAATCATGCTTAACGATAAGCTCAACGCCCTGCTCGCCAACTATGTCGCAGAGTTCCACAAGCTTCAGACGTACCACTGGTATGTCAAGGGTACCAACTTCTTTGGCGCTCACGTCAAGCTTGAGGAGTACTATGACGCCTTCTTCGAGGGCATCGATGAGATTGCCGAGAAGATGCTTATGATTGGTGCTGAGCCCATTGCCAACATGAAGGAGTTTAGTGAGCTTACCACCATCGAGGAGGCAAAGGCTGAGTTCATCGACGACAAGAGCGTTTTCGAGAATGTCAAGGCAGACTTTGAGGCGCTGCTCGCTCAGGTCACTGAGCTCAAGGCAGCTGCTGATGATGAGGACAACGTTCTTATCTCCGCATTTGCTGATGAGATTATCGCCAATCTCGCCAAGAACATCTGGATGATTGGTCAGATGCTTGCTTAATCGTGCTTAATCTCGCTTCGTGCGATTTTTCGAGGAGAGGAAGAAACCCCCTTGTGTCCTGCGGGCATAAGGGGGTTTCGCTCTTAGGGGGTTTCGCTCTTGGGGGGTTCCCTCTTTTTACGGACTGCTCACCATAGCTGTTTAAAAGCATGTGCGTTGCGTGGTATAGTTATCAGATGGACACGAGCACATACGGAACAGAAATAGACCAACTTATCGCCGAGATGAATCAGTATCTTGACGCCTACGATGCTAGGGTTTTTGGGGTACTTGAGAAGCTCGAGTCTGCGGCGCTGCCGCGCAAAGATCATGGGCTCTTAGGTCTTATCTACCACAATTTCGCTGGTGCCCACTATGATCACAATAATCACGATCAGGTATTTGTCTACATCGAGAAGGCTCTCTCGGAGCTGTTACGCAGTGACAATCGTGAGCTCATTGCCAGAACGTACAACCTCTTTGCTATCGAAGCGCAACGTTTTGGAAGTCTGAGCACCGCTTACTATTACTACGACTTTGCCTACACGTTCTTACATGATACGCATGCTCCTCTGCTCAGAGCAATTATCCGTTCAAATACAGGAGACCTTCTCAATGACTTGGGAAATCCCAAGGAAGCGTGCAACTTCATCCGAGAAGCGCTTGAGCTTCTCGATAGCATGCAAGACGAAGACACTGCCATCAGCCGGCTTTTTACGGCGTCAAACCTAGCCTCAAAATGCGTCCATGCGGGAGACATTGAGGAGGCAAAAGAAATCCAGCGCCAGATTGACGAGCAAATCGATCAAAACGATATCGAAGTAGATTCGATTGCACGTAGTTGGATAATGCTGTCAAAAGCATGTATTGCTGCAGCAGATCAAGATGATGTGCAAACGCAAGCGTGCGTCTCGAAGATTATTGATGAAATAGTTTGCAACCAGCTCTTTCCCTTTTATATAAAAGACGTATGCCAATACATCCAGTTGCTCATACACGAGCGATATTGGAAGCTGGCGGGTCAGCTCATTGAAGCGGTCGAGCACAACATGCCTGCAGGTACTCCGGAACATACCGAAATGATTCTGAGCGAGATGAAAATTCAGTATTTTGGAGCGATAGGCGAGAAAGACAAGCTGCTCAAGAGTTATTCCAGACGATTTGACCTCATTGGCGAGCAACAAGTAACACAAAACAAAGTTAATCAGAGTTCTATTCGACTCATGAAGCTCCTCAGCAATATGAGAAACGAAATCAAGGAGCAAGAGCAAGAAAACGAGCGCCTGCAAGTCATTGCAGAGACCGATGCCCTCGTTCAGCTCCCCAATCGTCGAGCGCTCAACCGCTATATCGACGAGGCTTTTGAACGGGCAACAGCGCAAGGGCATTCATTTGGCGTGGGAATCGTAGATATCGACAAGTTCAAGCATTACAACGATGAGTACGGCCATCTCGAGGGAGATGAATGCCTCAGAAAGGTCTCGCATGCACTTGATGCCATCGCCAAAAAGCACAAGCTGTTTTTGGCGCGCTATGGCGGAGACGAGTTCATGTTTGTCTATGAGGGGCTCTCGCAAGAGGACGTCAATGCAATTGACGCTGAGATACAAGAAATCTCACCCATAAATGTTACCCATGGTTTTTACAACACCACCAATCATGAAGGAATG
>JAFUCQ010000045.1 GCA_017459605.1 Atopobiaceae bacterium | reverse complement strand
GCGCTTCTACCACGGACTCGTACTCGGCCTGCTTGCAAGCCTTCGAGGCCGCTACGCCGTGGAGTCCAACCGAGAAAGCGGCAAAGGTCGCTACGACATAATGCTTGTGCCTGTCAAAGATGCCCAAGCCACAGACCCTGCCATCATCATCGAGTTCAAAGTGTTTGATCCTCGCCGAGAGACAACACTCGAAGACACCGCCACCCGCGCCCTTGCCCAGATCGATGAGCGTGCCTATGCTACTACCCTTATTGAGCGAGGCTTCTCAGCAGACAGTATCCTTTCCTACGGTATTGCTTTTCGTGGCAAAGAGGTACTTGTGCTTTGTAACTAGGCTCGGCAATGGAGTTTTGCCATGCCACTTGGTTGTCTGTTTTGCCATGCCACTTGGTTGTCTGAAGTCCTCAGGTTTAGGCGCTTTTTTGTAACTTCATAGTGATGCCTTCGGATTCTGTCACGATATATGTTCCGTCGTATTCAGCTGTCATCATGGGCACGCCCTCGTAACTTATCGTAATGGTCGATCCGTTGAGCTCCCAGTTGCAGGTCTGAGTAAAGTCCTGAGCCTCATCTATCATATCTAAGCTGCCGTCTGTGTTGAATACCCAGTATTGCTGGGCAGCAAGCGCCCGCTGTTCCTCAGAGAGCTCAGATATCACCATTGTTTGGCCATCTTTACTCATCTCAACAGTGTCCCATCGTCCTGCAATGTCTGGCTGTGAGGCAGACGCAGACGATTCAGAAGCTGCTGTAGAGCTTGAGGCGCTCTGTTCCGCTGATGCAGATACGGTTGCGGATGCTGATGCCTCGGAGACTGAAGCCTCGGATGCAGATGCCTCGGGGACTGAAGCCTCGGAGGTCGACGCCTCTAGCGTCGTTGTCGCAGATGCAGATGGCTCGGATGACGACGCCACAGAGAAAGACTGCTCAGCCCTCGGTGAGGTACTACCTCCGCATCCCACCAGTGTCAGACAAAGTGCTCCTGCTACAAACCAAGCTGCAAACATGCCCCGCCAAGCTTTCATTTTTCCCTCTTTCTTTGCCGTGGTCATTCCCCTCAAGAACAAGTTACACCGCAGCCCTCTAAAAATGAGGGGCTTTACGAGTATGTCAGTGCCAATCTGAGGCATAATCTGTGCCAAACAGAAGGTGCCAGCAAGAAGCTCGTCATTTGCTTGAAGGGACGTGAACAGACAATGCACATGTCTTCGAGTTTTGCCGATAGGCTCGACCGCATCATGGCAGCAACACGCACGAGCAACAGTGCGCTTGCGCGGGCATTGTCGTTTGATGCCTCGTACATCTGTCGTATCCGCAGCGGCAAGCGTGGGCTTCCCATCAGACAGCCCTTCATAGAACCCGCTTCAGCTTACCTAGTCAATCGCATCAGAGACGAACATGCCCGCCATGTTGTCTCTGCAGAGCTCGGCCATCCATTACCAGAAGATGCAACTGCTGCCAAGGCACTCCTCGCTTCGTGGCTGTCTAGTGATGATATGCAAACAAACAGCTCGGCCATCCAGCATCTCTTTGATGCCCTCGAGTTTTCTCAGCCGAGCATCCGTCACGAAAACCACAACGCTAGCGCACGTCATCCCACCAAGCATGACCACAACACAAAGGAAATGTTTTTCTATGGCAACGAAGGCAAGCGCGCGGCGATACTCACCTTTCTCACTCAACTTGTTGCCACCAACAAACCACACACACTGCTGCTGCACTCCGACGAAGATATGACGTGGCTCTACGAGGACAAAGAGTTTTCCAAGCAGTGGAAAGCGCTCATGCTGAAACTCATCACCACCGGCAGCCAAATACGCATCATTCACTCAATTTCTCGCAATTCCAATGAAATGTGGGAAGCGGTGAAGATGTGGCTGCCGCTTTACGCAACCGGTGCCATTGAGCCCTATTACTACCCGCTGCTGCGCGACGGCGTTTATCGTCGCACGCTCTTTGTTGCCTCCAAGCACTCTGCTATTGCCGCAACTTCACTCAACTCGGGCGGGGATGCTACAGACTGGCTCAACATGCTTCTTTACGACAGGCAGGCCGTCACTGCTCTTGAGCACGAGTTCAGCGCCTACTTCTCTTTGTGTCGTCCGCTCATGCGAATCCACACATCCAAAGAAGCTATCTTGCGTGTCGCCTCGGAGTTTGCAGACAACAAGGGCACGATACTCGCATCCCGCGCGGATGACAGGTTCGTCTGTACGTGCGAGGACGGACACGCTCTGCTTGTGAGCACGAGCTCTGTCCCCGTTGCGTTCGAAACTGCCGAGACGCGTATGGTAGGTGCTATTTGGGAATACCTGCGTAACCTACCTGCCGAGGAGCTGTCTCAGGGTGCAGAAGCGCATGAGCTTCTCGTCTCGCTCGTTTCCCACCTTGCTTCACCGTGAGTCTCCTGTCAGCGCAAGGGGGGTCCTCTCGCTGCATGGACCCTCTCGCTCCATGGAGCCCTCTCGCTGCATGCGACTCTCTCGTTGCATGGCTGTTGCCAAAACCCGGAAAACCCCCGTACTAATTCGTTATCGAGAAGTACGGAGGATTGACGCGCTCCCAATTCAGAGGCGCTTGCAAAACTATCATGGTTAGTAGCGAGGATGGCTGTGATTCGATGTGAACCTTCATAACAGCCATCCTCACTTTTTGAATCTCAGCCGTACTGAGTCTGCTTGAACGCGTTGTCTCTTATCGTGACATTAGGATACGTCGCTCAAGACTTTCTGGATAATATCTTCGGTATCCATGGTGTCCACATCGATTGAATCAGCAGGATAGGCAAGAACCCACAGCGTACCTGTAGCACCTGCAGCATCAACCTTTACACTGTAATCACCCGGGTCTACCCCAGCTGCTGAGTAGCCAAGGCCCTCATAGAAGTAGTCAGAGGAGAGCTCTTCTCCATCTCGAAAAACAATCGCTGTGATTTCCTTTGCTGTATCCGCTGTGCTATCAATCATATCGAAGTCGCTCATCATTACCAGCGATTCTCCCTGAGCTATGGTCACATCAACAGTGGCTTCCTTGTTCGCCTCATTGAAGTGCATCGCCGAGCCGCTTGCTTTGCTTAGCTGCTCGACAGCAGGCACCTCCGCAGACGCTCCTTGTGAAGTAGCTGCGCCACCACAACCTACCATGCCAAGAGATAGTGCGCCCAACATGACGCTAACTACTAAAAGCTTTTTGATCCCATGACTCAACCCCTTCTACGAACTGACCCCTGTGCTTTTGGACAGCTTATATGCTTGGCCGTTCTCCTGTGCCATGCTACAAACTTTATGTCCTTGGCTCTCTTTTACCCACAATGCTTCGTATCAGTCGAGGTCAAGTGGGCTTAATCAACTGATTCACCCTGCTCTCAATGGAAGAATCCCGCAATCAAAAACAAAGCGGGTTCGAACAATTGCTGTCCCAACCCGCTTTGCTTCACCCTTGTTAATCAATCTCGACTCAGCTTACAGTGTTATCAGGCGGCATCTCCAACAATATGCTCAATAACTTGGTCGGCATCCATGACAGAAAAATCAATCATCTCAACAGGATAAGCCAGAACCCATGCGGTACCCGTTGCTCCGCCAGCATCAATTCTTACGCTGTAGGTCCCAGGATCTACATCTGTCTCTGAATATCCAGACCCCGAGTAGAGATAATCGGTGTACTTCTCCTCACCATTTTGGGAGACAACAGCCGGAATTTCATCCTCGGCATCGTCCTCAAATTTGCTCAAGATAAAGAGCCCTTCTCCCTCATTAACGGTCACCTCAACGGTAGCTTCCTTATTGGTCGCATCAAAATGCAAGGCTGAATCACTTGCTTTGCTCACCTGCTCAACCACAGGCGTGGATCCTGTAGATCCTGTAGATCCGTCTGATGAGCTTTGCTGAGCAGTCTGAGTGCCACCGCATCCCGCAATGGCCAGAGCCAGCACTGGAACAACTGCCAACAGCGCCATACTTTTTTTGATTTTCATGTTTGTCCCTCCTTTTGCATGCAGCTCCTGCATGCCCTACGTACACCGCGTTCATTCTATATTACGCAACTGCCGCTCGCACATATCACTTGAATCCTTGGCACTCCCTTGGCACTCCTTTGACACTCGTCTGATTGTCCACTCTTCTGCACCTGCGGTTTTCGTCGAGTTCAAATCTTCGTGCCTCTTGCAGACGCCGATTGCCAAATGCGCCTGTTTCACAGCGTCATAACAGCGCCGAGCATTATAATTTGTACTCAAGGGCGACAAGAAAGTGGGCACACGATGGACTTCAAATACGTGCGAATACAAGGTCGGGAACTTGCGTCAAACACCATGCAAGCCGCTGGCATTTTTAGTATGTGCTGGAAACTCATCCAAGATGACGTTATGGATGAGGAAGACGCAGAGCTATTCAAAGAGATTGACTCATGGTTTGCCGAGGAGCTTCCGTTTCCTGATCCCTGTTTGCGCAAGGAGAACGTCATTTGCTTTTTCAAAACGGAAAACTCAGACCTCATGATGCGCATGATTAAACCTGCCATGTGGCTTCTCAGCAGATACAACCACCCCTTCTATGTCGTCTATACAAACACGCCGGGTGAGATTGTCTATGAAGATGACTACCAAGTGGCGGTCAGGGTTGACTTTGTTCCACAGGTGGTTGAATTTCATCATCAGTGGACAAACCCCGATGGCTCCGTCACGCCACCAGCATAGAGGAGTAGCCATGACCTATGAAATGAACAGACAAGATGATGCCCTTATCATCAGTGTTAGCGGTCGTCTCGACACCAACACAGCACCCGAACTCCAAGAAGTTCTCGACGAGGCTTTAGATGACGTGAGCGAACTCACCTTTGACCTCGACGATTTGGAATACATCTCTTCTGCTGGATTGCGCCTGCTTCTCGTTGCTCAAAAACGCATGACCAAGCAGGGAAGCATGAGGGTTTGCAATGCAGGAGAAGCAGTGTCTGAGGTATTCGAGATGTCGGGCTTCGATGGCATCCTCACCCTTGAGTAATGTGTAGTAATCTTGTCGAGAGTCCATCTTTATGTGAGCTCAACCGAGGAATTTTCTCGTAAAACATGATGCTTAGTATCGGGGAAGAAGCAAACATGAGAGTTGATGTATCAACAGAAAATGACGTGTGCACTGTCGTGCCCCATGGTCGTATCGATTCAGCCACCTCAGTAGACTTTGACGATGCTATACGAAAAGCACTCGAACAATCCAAAAACATTGTGATTGATTTTGCAGAGACTGAGTACATTTCGTCATCTGGCCTGCGCGTTTTACTCTTTGCAAATAAGGAACTTGGTCACACGGGCAGCTTAACGGTCATCCGCCCAAACAGCAACATTCTCGAGGTTTTTGATATGACAGGATTTACCGATCTTCTCGAGATTGACAGGGGTATCGGTATTGATGGCAAGGACATCAAGGTTCTGTTTTTTGATGTAGACGGCACGCTCCTCTCGCACAAGACTGGCCATGTCCCTGAGAGTACCAAGCAAGCAATTGCTGAGGCTCGCAAACGTGGTGTCAAGGTTGTTATTGCAACCGGTAGAGACATTGTTGAGCTTGAGAAGCTTCCCGTTACCCATGAGATTGAATTTGATGGTTTTCTCACCCTCAACGGAAACATTTGCCTTGACCAAAACAAGCACATGTTTGCGGGCAATCCAATTGATTCGGGAGAGGTTGAAATTCTCGTACAGATATTTGAGGCATCACGCATCCCCTTTGTGCTCATCAATGACCATGAGCGCTATATCAACTTTGTCGATGATGTCGTTATCAAGACTCAGGAAGAGACACACGGCACCATCCCCGAGATTGGAACATACCAAGGTGAGGCAATCTATCAATGCCTTTCATTTGTCGATGACGGTATCCGCCAAAAGCTCGAAGAGCTTCTCGACCACTGTTCTATTACCAGCTGGAATGAGACCGGCATTGACATCCTCGCAAAAACTGGCGGCAAAGCCGCAGGTATTCAAAAGTTCCTTGATGAAGAGGGTCTTTCTCGCTCTCAAGTCATGGCCTTTGGAGATGGTGAAAATGACCTATCAATGATCAAATTCGCAGGAATCGGCGTTGCCATGGGCAATGCAACCGATAAACTAAAAGTTGCGGCAGATTACGTAACCACCTCAGTAGATGAAGATGGCATCGCGCATGCCCTCACCCACTTTGGCGTTATTGGATAGGACTGGCTTGGATAGGACTGGCTTGGATAGGACTGGCTTGGATAGGACTGGCTTATCACGACTGCCCTTTATGAAGATTGGAACACTATGAATCGCATTGCAGAGTTAACCGTCGAGGCCACAGTTGAAAACATCGATATTGTCACTGACTTCGTCAACGCCGAGCTCGAAAAACTTGATTGCCCCATGAAGGCACAAGTTCAAATTGATATCGCAATTGATGAGCTCTTTGGAAACATTGCACACTATGCCTACAACCCAGAAGTTGGACCCGCAACGGTTCTCGTTGAGGTTGATGACGATCCGCTTGCAGTTGTGGTCACCTTTATCGACAACGGTGTCCCATACGATCCGCTGGTAGCAGAAGACCCCGATACAACCCTTTCTGCCGAAGATCGCCCCATCGGCGGTCTTGGAGTGTTCCTCGTCAAACAAACCATGGATGACGTGAGCTACGAATACAAGGATGGACAAAACATCCTGAGCATCAAAAAGCACATGTAGGAGGATTCATGGGTGTTTTGGAAGAGGCAATACAATACGCAACCGAACTACATGAAGGCATGGTCCGTAAGTCTGAAGGTATCCCCTACATTTTGCATCCGCTTGAGGTAGCTGCTATTGCAGGAACTATGACGCACGACACCGATGTTCTCATAGCAGCGCTCTTGCACGATACTGTCGAGGATACGCCAGCATCGCTGGAAGACATTGAAGCGCGCTTTGGCTCACGAGTGGCAGAGCTGGTTGCATCAGAAACTGAAGATAAGCGAGCTAATCTCCCTCCAACAGATACATGGCGCATTCGCAAAGAGGAGTCTTTGGTTGAACTTGCCGAAGGAGACCGAGACGTGCATATCCTTTGGTTAAGCGACAAGCTGTCTAATATGCGCTCTTTCTATCGCGGCTACTCGAGGCGAGGTAAGTCGTTATGGGAGGACTTTAACCAGAAAGACCCAGTTCAGCATGCTTGGTATTACCAAGAGATTGCTCGTTTAACCTCTGATTTACGCGAAGAAGCAGCATGGCAAGAATACACACGTTTGATGGGGGAAATTTTTGAGGAGGAGCTCGCATGAACCACATAGACGCACAGTTCACTGACGATGTTTTGACCATCCATCTCAAAGGACACATCGACTCTGGTAATGCCCCTGATGTTGAGCAAGAAATTGCTGAGGCGCGCAGTGGCCATGAAGACGCTCCTGTTGTGCTTAACTGCGCAGATCTTGCCTACATCTCCAGCGCCGGCCTGCGCGTCATTCTCAGACTAAAGAAGCTGTGCCCTGATACGAAAGTCACCGAGGTCTCGCCTGAGGTTTACGAGATTTTTGACGTCACCGGCTTCACCGAGATTATCGATGTCTCTAAGGCCTATCGCGTGTTGTCGGTTGAAGGCTGCGAGGTTATTGGACAGGGTGCTAATGGCAAGGTGTATCGCATTGACCCCGATACCGTTGTGAAGGTCTACTTCAACGCTGACGCTCTTCCTGAAATCCATCGCGAACGAGAGCTTGCCCGCGCTGCTTTTGTTTCGGGCATACCAACAGCAATCCCTTATGACGTTGTACGTGTTGGCGATGGCTATGGTTCAGTGTTTGAGCTGCTCAATGCAACAAGTTTTGCCAAGCTTCTCATCAATAAGGAAAAGACCGTCGATGAGGTTGCTCAGATGTCGGTTGATCTTCTCAAGCTGATTCACTCAACTGAGGTCGATCCTGAAGTGATGCCCTCAATGCGCGATGTTGCTATTGACTGGGCGCGCTTCTTGAATGACTACCTCGAGCCAGAACTGGCAGCCAAGCTTGTGAAGCTTGTTGAAGATGTTCCTGAGGACAATCATATGATGCATGGCGACTATCACATTAAGAACGTCATGCTGCAAAATGGCGAGGTTTTGCTCATTGACATGGATACTCTCTGCCATGGGCACCCCGTCTTTGAGCTTGCAAGCGTCTACAACGCCTATCAAGGCTACTCAGATACTGACCACGGTATTGTTCTTGATTTCATAGGTATTGACTGGGACACCTCCACCAACTTCTGGAACAAGACCCTTGAGCTCTACCTTGGTACAACCGACTCCGACCGTATTAAAGAGGTCGAGGAAAAGGCACAGATTGTTGGCTATACGCGCATTATGCGTCGCTCGATTCGCCGCAACGGACTCAACACGCCTGAGGGACGTGCAGTTATCGACAACGCACGCACACGCCTTGAAGAGTTGGTTCCTAAGTACGACACGCTTTTGTTCTAGTGGCTTTTGTCGGGCGTGGCTCTGGTGCGCACGCGGCTCTGGTGCGCACGCGTCCGTGGTTCTGGTGCACCCGCGTCCGCGGTTCTGGTGCGCACTCGTCCGCGGTTCTGGTGCACCCGCGGCTTCTGGCACGCACTCGTCCGCGGTTCTAGCACGCCCACACCGCCAGAACCACCGAAGGCTACACTGTGTCGCTTATTTCGGTTCAGGTGCACTCCACCTGCTTGGGGACACCAGTTTGCTGAAACGCTCCACGCTCTCTTAGAGCCACTGGACAAAGCCTGTTTTGTCGTCACTGTTAAACCCTGCATCTCGATAGAGTTGCAGGGTTTTCTCGTCCTGAGAACTCGTGAGCAGCATGATTTTGTAGCAGTTTGCTTCGTGAGCAAAGAGCTTGGCATACTCAAGACACGCTTGGGCATAGCCCTTTCCTCTCATGTCTGAACGAGTAACGAGATTCTCAACAAGCGCGTATGGACGCACGCCTCGCGTGAGGTTAGAAATGATTACGCACACGCATGACGAGACAATCTCCCCATCGACTTCGTTCACAATGATGTGATGGTGAGGGTCGGACATGATATCTTCCCACGTTCGGGTAAGATGTGCTGACTTTTTTGCCATGGGCTCATCATGCAAGTCGAGATATAGCTCTAGTAATGCCTGCAATTCTTTTGTGCGGGCTTCTCTCACCATAGTATCACCCCCGATAATGCTGCCTTGCCCCTCAGCTCGCAGCTCTTTGACGCAACACTGCCCTGCCCCTCAGCTCGCAGCTTTCGTGCATTATCGCAGGTGAAGATTCAATCGGCTTCACATCATCGGTCGAGCTATCGAGACACCCCGTGAGCGGCAATCATTCGAGTCATTGCATCCGCGTTGCCTGAAAACCCGTCCGTCTTGTTGGCAATCACGCGATGTCATCGATTCCACGTCGATCAATAACATGCCCTTTGAAATTCGGTTTCAAATTTTCCTGCGGTTTTGTCGTTGTTAAGCAAACATGTCATGCAAAGGGCATGTTATTTGTTGGGCAGCTCATCGGTTTGTTGGGATGGCTTGTTCTTTTGTTGGGATGGCTTGCCCTTTTGTTGGGATGGCTTGTGCTCCCATCCCGACCCATTCAATAACATGCCCTTTGAAAATCGGTTTCAAATTTTCCTGCGGTTTTGTCGTAACAAAGCACATTTGTTGCGCAAAGGGCGTGTTATTTGTTGGGATGGCTTGCCCCGCTGTTGGGATGGCTTGCCCCGCTGTTGGGATGGCTTGCCCCGCTGTTGGGGACGCTTGCACTTTCGCTGGGATGGCTTGCCCTTTTGTTGGGACTGTTTTTGTTTCCGCTGGGGGCAGCTTGTTCTTTTGTTGGGACAGCTTGTGTTTTCGCTGGGGGCAGCCCGGCCTTTTGTTGGAAACGCTTGTGTTTCCGCTGGAGACAGCTTGCCTCTTAGTGCTTACTCCCAATCTCCATTGTTTGCACGATTGTATTTAATGCGCCTCCGTAGCCACGCACACCAGCTTGCCGTGTCTGACGCCTTTGATGCCGAGCAGTTGGTCGGCAAGGTCGTGCACCGCAGAACTTTTTCCTCGCACCACAATGGTCTCAAGGCAATTTCCGTGGTCGAGATGTACATGCATTTTTGAGACAACCTCAGAAAGATGCTCGTGTTGCACCTCATCGAGCTGTTGAGAGAGTCCCCGCAGGTGATGGTCATACACCATGGTAATTGACCCCACAACCTCAGCATCGGGATTGCTCAGGTCTTCTTCTACGAGGCGTTCACGCATGAGATCGCGAATGGTTTCTGAGCGATTGGTGCGAATACCACGCTTCTCGCTCAGTTGATCAAACTCCCTGAGAAGCTCCTGTGGTATTGCCACGGTAAAGCGGACAAGATCGCTTGCCATCTTTCCTCCTGCTCTTCACATACCGGTAACGCAACTCTTTTAGCTCTGAGGTAACACGATTTCATATTTAGTATTACTATAGAGATAGCAACTGATGCGTCTGATGCTCGTGTTCCTTTACACAAGTCATCATACCAACAAGAGCTAAGGAGCTGCTATGCATATTCCCGAGAACTACTTGAGTCCTTCGACCTGCGCGGTCTTTGATGTAGTTATGCTTCCTATTTGGGCTCGTGCCATAAAGAAGGTGCAGCAGAGCGTTCCACGTGAAAAAATGCCACTGCTGGGCATTGCCGCCGCATTCTGTTTTCTCTCGATGATGTTTAACATCCCTCTGCCAGGAGGAACAACAGGTCATGCCGTTTGTGGCACACTCATTGCCATTTTGTTTGGTCCAGAAGCGGCATGTCTCGCCGTGAGTATAGCCCTGATAATCCAAGCGGTTTTCTTTGGTGACGGTGGTATTCTCGCCATTGGTGCCAACTGCTTTAACATGGGTTTTGTATTGCCGCTTGTGGGATTCGGAATTTACCGTTTTATTTGCAAGCGCATTGACGGTCGTAAAGGAGAACTCATTGGCGCTGCTGTGGGCTCATACCTTGGACTCAACGCAGCAGCTTTACTCGCCGCACTTCAGTTTGGTATTCAGCCGGCACTTTTTCATGATGCAACAGGAGCAGCGCTGTATTGTCCCTATCCATTGAGTGTTTCGATACCTGCCATGATGCTGGGGCACCTTACCATTGCAGGTTTAGCAGAGGTCATTTTTACCGTGGGTATTCTCGCATTTCTCAGAAGTGCGGTTCCGAGTTTTGGTATTGAGGGTAGTTCTGAAAAAGCTCAAACGGCTCCCGCTTTCGCCTTGCTCGCAGCTCTGATTGTTGCCTGTCCTCTTGGTCTCATTGCCACGGGTGATGCATGGGGAGAGTGGGGACTCGAAGACCTCGCTCAGATGGTTGGCTATGAGCCAGCAGGTCTTGCAAGTGGTTGGGAGTGGTCAGCTTTCATGCCCGATTATAGCGTTGGTGCTCTTCCCGAATGGGTTGGCTACATTGTCTCTGCCATTATAGGTACCGCCCTTCTCGTGATAATCTTCCGTCTGGCAGCAGGCGCCATGAAGCCCACCGTGGATTTTGATACCCCTGCGCACTAGACCACAAGCCCGAGAGTTACGACGATATCTGCACACATATGGAAGACCCGCATACGCAACAAAGCTCACATGCGCAACAAAGCTCACGTGCGAAACAAGACTCACGTGCGCAACAAGACTCACGCACAGAGCGCCACTCGCACGCACAACAGCAAACCCGTGAGCTGCCATCGTGGCTTGCAGCTGAGCAGGACTACGAGCCACAAACGGATCGCAGCTCGTTCGTACAAAAGAGTGCTCTTTCAATTGCTGCCGTTTTGAGGCAACTGCGGCTTGACGATGGCACGTCTGCTCGGTTTTCTCCATCTGCACCGCTCAAGCTCGTACTCTTGGTGCTAGCCCTTGTCGCCAATTCACTCTCACGCAACCTCATGGTCACGCTCATCTTGTTGGCATGCGTCCTCGTTCGTGCGCTCTTTTTGAACCGTAGCGCCCTTGCTCGAGTTGTTGCGGTATCGCTGGGTGCAGCGGGGCTTGCCTTTATCATCAGCCTGCCTGCAATCCTGTTGGGACAGTCCACGTCTGCAGTTCGCCTCGGAGTGAAAGCCCTCGTCTCAACAGGGCTTGCAATGGAGGTTGCCCTCACAACGCCCGCATCTCAGCTCACTGGAGCTCTGCGGAGTTTCAAAGTGCCCAACCTCGTGATAATGACCATCGACCTTACGCTCAGAAATATCGTCCTTTTGGGGGAACGTGCGCTCGAGACACTCATTGCACTCAACTTGAGAAGTGTTGGCAAAGATTCTGACAAACGCTCTTCGATCGGGGGTGTTGGTGGCACGCTCTTTATTCGTGCATCAGTGAGCGCTCAAGATACCTACGATGCTATGGTGTGCCGAGGTTTTGATGGCACGTATGACCCCACATCACGCACGACATTCAGGCGCATTGATCTACTCTGGGTTGGTAGCACCATCCTCTTGGCTCTCCTTTTTCTCCACCTCGAAGGTATACTGTTTGCATGACACACATCCATGACACAGACACGCTCCACGAAACGCACGGCGAGTCCACCGAGCGTCCCTGCATCATGGAGTTCAACGACTTTTGCTTTGCCTACGACAAAGAGCCCGTCCTTCGCCATATCACGCTATCCATTCACCAAGGCGACAGTGTGGTGCTTATGGGTGACAACGGATCAGGCAAATCGACCCTGCTCAAAGCCATGTGCGGGCTCATTCATCCACAGCAGGGAAGCTATTTGTTTAACGGAGCGTCGGTTGACGAGCAGAGCATGGACTATCAGTGCTTTTCCAAGCGACTTCATGCTCGTATTGGTTTCATCTTTCAGGACAGCGACTCTCAGCTCTTTTGCCCCAGTGTTGAGGATGAGATTGCCTTTGGTCCTCGTCAAATGCAGCTCTCAGAGGATGAGATTAACCAGCGCATAAACGACACTCTGTCGCTTCTGGGAATCGAAGCACTCAGAAACCGCGCTCCATGGACGCTTTCTGGCGGAGAAAAGAAGCGCGTTGCCATTGCTTGTGTGCTCTCCATGAACCCCGATGTCTACTGTTTTGACGAGCCACTCGCGGGACTCGACGCAAAGACGCAAGAATGGCTCCTTGGTTTTTTGAAACAGCTCAAGGCCTCGGGCAAAACCCTCATCATTGCCACCCATGACCAATCGCTTGCAGACGAGCTTGCAGACTACTTTGTATACATGGGTGAGTATCACGGCTACGACCATCTACCACACACACATATCAACCTGTAGTTTGTATACATGGGTGAGTATCACGGCTACGACCATCTACCACACACACATATCAACCTGTAGTTAACCAAAGGTTATCCCTCGGTTACTGATTGTTTTGAAGGCTTCGCTCTTAGCTAGACTGGTGTTATCAGTTCATTGGAGGGAGAGTCTCATGAAGGTTGCAATTGCAGGTTACGGAAATCTTGGGCGCGGAGTAGAGGCTGCCGTCTCAGCAGCTCCTGACATGGAACTATCGGCTATTTTTACTCGGCGGGCACCAGACTCTCTCAAACCTGCCACGGACTGCCCTGTCCTTCCCTACAGCTCAATTGCAGACCATGCGGCAGAGCTCGATGTTGTGGTTCTTTGTGGCGGAAGCGCTACTGACCTTCCCACTCAAACTCCCGAGCTTGCATCACTTGTCAACGTTGTAGACAGCTTTGATACGCATGCCAAAATACCTGAGCATTTTGCTGCTGTTGACGCTGCTGCTCAGGCGGCGGGTACCATCGGCATCATATCCTGCGGATGGGATCCCGGACTTTTCTCGCTCGCCCGTGTCTATGCTGGCGCTGCCCTTCCCAGTGGAGCTGACTATACCTTCTGGGGCAGGGGCGTAAGTCAAGGTCACTCTGATGCTATTCGCCGCATTCGTGGTGTTGTTGATGCGCGCCAATACACCGTGCCCGTTCCCCAAGCTATGGAGAGGGTGCGCGCAGGTGAGCAACCCGAGCTTTCCACGCGCGACAAACACACCCGTGAGTGCTTTGTTGTAGCAGAAGAAGGAGCAGACCTTGCTGCGATAGAAGAGGCTATTGTTACCATGCCTAACTACTTTGCTGACTACGACACCACGGTCACGTTTATCAGCCAAGAGGAACTCAATCGCGAACACGCGGGTCTTCCCCATGGAGGAAGCGTCATTCGTTCTGGTGCACTTGGGCTCGAGGGCGAATTTGATACCACCATCGAGTTCTCGCTCAAGCTTGAATCAAACCCCTACTTTACCGGTAGCGTTCTTACAGCGGCTGCACGTGCAGCGGTACGCCTTTTTGAAGATGGACAAACCGGTGCTCGTACCATGCTCGATATTCCACCTGCTCTTTTGTCACCACTTTCTGCAGAAGAGCTTCGTGCTCACCTTCTCTAAGGAGCTTTTGGGAACTTTTGGAAGCTTTTGGAAGCTTTTGGAAGCTTTTGGAAGCTTTTGGGAACACTTTTTTCATATGTTCATCAGCGTGTCAAGTGAGAAAAATCCATCGGCCCAGCCGGCTGAGGCGGTTAGCTCATATGACCGATGATGTTGTCAAGAGGCAAAAATAACCCAACCCACCTGGCCTAGATGGGTTGGGTCCTTCCGCTCCGACGCCCCAGCCCCAACGACGTTTTCCCAACGTCAAGCACTGTGAACAGTCTCATATTC
>JAFUCQ010000044.1 GCA_017459605.1 Atopobiaceae bacterium | reverse complement strand
TAGTTCTCGGATGAGATGGTCATGAAGTTCTCGGATAAACTTGAGCTGTGCCACGAGCGTGTCTCATTTTTGATGAGACTTACGCTACAATTTTTGAGATATCCAGTGGTTCAAGAGGGAGGAGCTCTGGCACCGTTTTTCACGGAAGAGTCTCACACATTCTCGGAGTATCTGCTGGTTCCCGGTTATTCATCTACTCAATGCATCCCTGATAACGTTACCCTCAAAACACCCCTCGTCCGCTTCAAAAAAGGTGAAGAAAGCCCCATCACACTCAACATTCCCATGGTATCTGCCATTATGCAGTCTGTGTCTGGACCTCGCTTGGCTATTGCCTTAGCGCAGCAAGGTGGCCTTTCATTCATTTATGGATCTCAAAGTCCAGAGGATGAAGCCGCAATGGTGCGTTTTGTCAAAGATTACAAGAGTGGCTTTGTTGAGAGTGATTCAAACCTGACTCCCGACATGACGCTCGCTCAAGTGATGGACATCAAGGAGCTGACGGGTCACTCAGCTATGCCGGTAACCGACGACGGTTCTGCTCATGGCAAGCTGTTAGGTATTGTGACCTCGCGTGACTATCGTCCCAGCCGTGACTCTCGAGACAAGCTGGTATCAGAGTTTATGACCCCACTTGACCGTCTCGTGGTGGCCCATGATGGAGTGAGTCTCAAGGAAGCCAATGACATCATTTGGGACAACAAGCTCAATCAACTCCCGGTAATTGACTCAGAGGGAAGACTTTGCTCGATGGTCTTCCGTAAAGACTACGACCAGCATAAATCCAATCCAGACGAGTTGCTTGATTCGAACAAGAGCTATCTCGTGGGTGCTGGCATCAACAGCCGCGACTATGAGGTGCGCGTACCTTTGCTTGTTGAGGCTGGTGCTGATTGCCTGTGCATCGATTCGTCTGAGGGCTATTCGGAGTGGCAAAAGATTACGCTTGATTGGATTCGCGAACAGTATGGCGATGAGGTCAAGGTTGGTGCTGGAAATGTAGTTGACGCAGAGGGTTTCCGTTACTTGGCTGATTGCGGTGCCGACTTTGTCAAGGTAGGCATTGGTGGTGGCTCCATTTGCATTACGCGTGAACAAAAGGGTATTGGACGTGGTCAGGCAAGTGCCCTGATTGATGTGTGTCGTGCTCGTGATGAGTACTTTGAAGAGACGGGTATCTACGTGCCTGTATGCTCTGACGGTGGCATCGTCTACGACTATCACATGACGCTTGCCCTTGCGATGGGAGCAGATTTCTTGATGCTCGGTCGCTATTTTGCTCGCTTTGATGAGAGTCCCACACATCGCGTAAACATCAACGGTTCTTACATGAAAGAGTATTGGGGCGAGGGTTCTGCTCGTGCGCGCAACTGGCAGCGCTACGACCTTGGCGGCTCTAAGAACTCTTTGTCGTTTGTTGAGGGTGTTGACTCCTATGTTCCTTACGCTGGTCCCCTCAAGGAAAACGTTGAGAACAGCTTGCTCAAGGTGCGCTCTGCCATGTGCAACTGTGGGGCGTTGAGTCTGGGTGAGCTTCGCGAGAATGCAAAGATAACCTTGGTGAGTGCAACGTCGCTCGTTGAAGGCGGTGCTCACGACGTCATGCTCAAAGACGCCACGAGCCCGGAGGTCAACTTCCGGAGCTAACACATTTCATCTACTGTACGAACATTTGTGAAGGTGTTTTGAGTGTTGGAATAAAACGCGCAGGTCAGGACGTTAAGGCATAAATGAACATCAAGAGTTGAACGAGATGTTCGTACAGTTGTGAACTTCACACAATCTGGAGGATGATGAGAACATGGAATCACTAAATACTGACTGCGTCTTATGTAGTGCCAGTTAACGAAGTTGTATAAGCTGCGACAGCAGTTATAAACAGTGATTTTGTTAACAAGGCGTTCCGTTGGTAGTGACGATAACCAAAATCGTTAAACGAATGGGAGGACTGTAGTGCCAGAGATTTCTCTATTTATGGGCATTAGAATCACCATGTATTACGATGATTATAATCCTCCTCATTTTCATGCATCGTATGCGGATTACTCAGCTCTTGTTGATATACAGGATGGCTGTGTGTTGAGAGGCATGCTTCCTAACAGACAGCTGAAATACGTACTTGCATGGACAGAGCTTCACCGAGATGATTTGATGCAGAATTGGGAATTGGCTCGTGACAATGCTCCACTCAACCCTGTTGCTGGGCTTATGTAACGATTGAAGGAAACCATGGATTTCGTGCCTAGTGTCTACCAAGCAGTTCCAGGAGAAGGCTACTCTGTTTATGCGTACTTTAATGACGGGACTGTGAGACTTGTTGATGTGAATCCCTTGATTGAGAAGGGTGGTATCTTCTCACAGATTGCAGACATTGAGATATTTCGTGCAACCCTTACGGTTATGAACCATACTACTGCGTGGGACATATCTGGTACGAGAGATTCGAGTAAATGTATCGACCTTAATCCATGCGTTATATATGACAATTCGCCTGTAGTGGAAGATCCGCTTAGTCCCACTCAATAACGTTTGATCGGTTTTTTTCTAGCTTTTGTAAAAAAGCGACTCAGAGTTGTCGGTAATACTTGTTTTGAAGTGAAAGTCTATGGGTGTCTCGCTCTTTAACATTTCATCTACTGTACGAACATTTGTGAAGGCTTCTTGGCTGCAGCAATAAAACATGCAGGTCAGGACGTTAAGGCATAAATGAACATCAAGAGTTGAACGAGATGTTCGTACAGTTGTTGGCTAAGGACAGCGTTATACACCGAGCATACCGAGCATATCGAGCATATTGAGCATACCGACCGGACCGAGCGAGCCTAACGCACAAGCTTTGACCACAGCTTGTGCACAATAAGACCCACCGCAG
This sequence comes from Atopobiaceae bacterium, assembly GCA_017459605.1. GTDB lineage: Bacteria > Actinomycetota > Coriobacteriia > Coriobacteriales > Atopobiaceae > RGIG4373. The sequence goes on along the minus strand of JAFUCQ010000044.1, from coordinate 667 downwards.
ACTCACAGCAAGTGCGAACAAGCGAAAACACCAACAAGATGAGGGGCATCATAATCCCCAATTCAAAGAGTGCATAGTCGCCCATCCTGCTCCAATCAATAACATTGTCCGAAACCAAATGCACGCAGAGAATGCCAAGCGATGCCTGACCCAACACGTCAAAAAGACGCGCAAGGAGCGATATGTGGTGTTCGATACATTGCGACAGCTTTACCACACACAGAGTACCTGCAATAGATCCTGCTATCTTGACTGGTGCTAAATAAGGCCATTCACCAAAGAAACTACCTGCCATTGCCACTGGATTCTTGAGATAAATAGCTGCCACCCACACCACGATGAGACCTATCCACAAAACAACAGGCAAGCGCTTTTCAAAGAAACGAAGCTCTCTCAGGCGCATTCCTATCCACATAAATGGTGTGGCACAAAGCCCAGCTTGGACAGACCACGGGAGCCACACATAGTTCATGCTTATAACACCAGCTGCAAAACAAGCGAGGGTGACTATCCATCCAGAGCGCATTCGAGTGGCAAAACTCATGATGAGCTTTGCCCAAAACAAGGCGAGTAAAAACCAAATGGCTCCAATGCGTGCATCTTGAGGCCACAGCGGATTCGAAAAAATATCACCAGCTCCATAGAAAGAAGCGTTCAACCACGACAG
>JAFUCQ010000043.1 GCA_017459605.1 Atopobiaceae bacterium | reverse complement strand
GCGCTTCTACCACGGACTCGTACTCGGCCTGCTTGCAAGCCTTCGAGGCCGCTACGCCGTGGAGTCCAACCGAGAAAGCGGCAAAGGTCGCTACGACATAATGCTTGTGCCTGTCAAAGATGCCCAAGCCACAGACCCTGCTATCATCATTGAGTTTAAGGTGTTTGATCCTCGCCGAGAGACAACTCTCGAAGACACCGCCACCCGCGCCCTTGCCCAAATTGAAGAGCGTGCCTATGCTACTACCCTTATTGAGCGAGGCTTCTCAGCAGACAGTATCCTTTCCTACGGTATTGCCTTTCGCGGCAAAGAGGTGCTTGTGGTTTGTAGCTAAATACGGGAGTTAGATTGGTCAGATTTTTCAAGCATGGGAAATATGCCTCATCATCAAGCCCAGTCTTCGAGTGCTAGACCCTCGACACATGAGAATTCTCTATTGGTGTATGAATTACTCCTAGAGCCAACTCTATTGCCACGGGAATCTACTCTATGGCAATCCCAAGCTCGCCCGCTTTTGCTCTGAACTCATCTGGAGTGAGGTTAGCGTAGGATGCAGCTGTATCAAGGTCGATAAGTTGATCTACGAGCTGTTGTGCCAGCACGGCAAAAGTACCTTGCTCGAGACCTTGCTCGAGGCCTTGTTCAACCCCCTGTTGGAGGCCTTGCTCGAGACCCTCTTCGAAGCCTTCCCACTTGGTCTCTATCAGCCTCTGTTCGTCTGTCATGAGCAGCCCCCTCAGTGCGCTGTCAGCTTCGAGTTCTTCTCGACATGTCTCGACTTGTCTGACAAAGTCCCATGTTTTATCAGTTCCAATACTACCCTTTGATACATATTCCAGAAAAGCATCCAGCTCAGCATTTTCTGTATGTGGTTGTAAAGCATTTAAGAACACCATGGTACGCGCTGTACCTATGTCTCCCCGTTTGTCTGGTCTGAGTCCCATCTGTTGAGGAGTTTTACCTGTCTCTAAGCACACATCAGTAAAGGTATAGCGACTCAAGCGCTGCTGAAACGGATCGAAAGCACAAATAAAGATGACATAGCTTTGAGGGAGCTCCCAGAAAGCTTGTCCCCTCTCAAAATTCTCAGTGTCAAGTGCTGACTGATAAAAGCGAGCTCTCTTCAAAAGACCAACGGCTCTACTTGCCTGCATCTCAACAGAAAACATGTGTTTATCAGGACTTTTTACATAAACATCTAAGGCCACCCCTCGAGAGTCTCCCACATCCCCAAGCTCTTTTTGAGTTTCTATTACCTCAACGTAGTCTATTTCAACATCGAGAACCAGCTCTATAAGCTTTTGAGCAAGCTCGGGGCGAGAAAACACCCGTTTAAACACCTTGTCTTTAGTGATGCTAAAAAGGGAATCTTGTTTGCGTTGACGACTCATAGACGCTCCTCATTTCGGTGAGTTTCAGGAGCACTCATGCTAGAGAACGCATCTAACAAAAATTCCACGTGTGATAACAAGTATCTAACAAAATCCAACAAGATTTTGAATCTTTGCAGATAAAAGTATGAGTTTGAGACGGTTTTTTGGCCAACTCGTCGATTTGGGCCGTTGGACGCATCTACAAGGTCTACACATGTAAAGTAAGTTTGTCGGCAGATTGAGGTGTTGAAGTAACCATGTGGTGGTCAAACGACACATGCTGAAACGAGACGGGATTCTCGGCAGACCACTGAGTAATAAGACTTGCGCTCTCACGGTTCTCTGTAGCTTGCTTAGGCGGCACAATCACCAGAGCCATCAGGACATTGGGTCTCAGAGCCTGAGGTTGAGGTGCTGGAACCCGAATCTGATGTGCTCGAACTGGAGCTTGATTGGTCAGAATCTGCAGACTGTTTCACCTCAGCATCTGAAGCCGCCAAACTTCCCTGTTGCATGTCGGCCGCATCCACCGCAAGCGACACGATATCGTCTATAGAGTTGGCAGGGCTCGAAATGCGCTGCAGAATCTGCCCTTCGTGTACAACTAACACCACTGGAACACTATGAACTTCAATCTCATCGAGCAGTGCATCCACCGCGTTGCTTCCGCTTTCTGCTCGAGCCTCCGTGAGGTCGATGCCCAGCAAAACACGACCCTTCTCTTCGAGTGCGGGCGAGGCTGATTCCAAAAAGTTACGACAAGCACCGCATCCTTCACGCCCGATGTAGAGCGCTGTTTTAGTTTTTGACTCAGGGGTAGTACTCGTGAAATACGCGCGCAACTCTTCCAGTGATAGAGCATGAAAACCTGTCGTGGTTGCAAGGGTTTGAGACTCGTTATGAGATGAGGAGCTCGTGCTCGAGGTACTTTCGGCACTGTTTGAAGCCGTGCTACCAGCACCTGTCAGCTCAGCAGACGAGCCCTGTATAGCTGCCAGTGTTACGGGAGCCAGCACAACAAGTGCAGCAACGAAGAATGCAGCCATGAACGCAATCGCAAGCTCATAGGCAAAGCTGTGTTTGTCTCGTTCATGCCACGCATGGAAACGTGCAGCTAAGAATACCGATGCAGCTCCCAAAAGGATAGCTGCAGCCGCCATCCACATCGACCAGCCGTGTACCCACGCAGGGTATCCCGCACCTGCGGTCGCTGCGTAATGCACAAGCAGCACAGCCAAACACAGTGCTCCGATTGGAGGTATGAATCTGAGGTATTTCATGAGACAGAAGTGTAGCACGCTCGTGAATTATCGAGCGCGTGCGTATGCGTGCGTATGTCGAGCCTTTCGCCCTTCACGAGTCTCGTTGGGATTTGCCGTATACGTAATGCCATCTTTTTCAAAGGGTACAAACGCATGGGTCGAAGGTGTGAGCCTTTCTACCAGCTTTCCATTGCGAACTACTGACATGCGCATACATTTTTCTACATATTCATGCATTCTTGTGAACGAGCTGGAGGCTCTGCGTGCTGCAGGGAGTCTACGTGCTACATGAAGACACTGTGTGCTGTATGAAGACACTGTGTGCTGCCCGTGAACTCTGTGCATAAAAGTTGTTGAATATGACAGATTCAATTCTCACTCCATTTTTTGAAAATAAGTTCACTATAATCGAACGCCCTTTTCGTCCATGCACACCCTCCTACGAAGCAGAAACGAGAACACTCATGAATGCTCGACACGTGAAATGGTATGTGGTTTTCTTCGTGTGCTTTACCTTGCTGTTGATGCCCAAGAGAGCACTCGCCCAAGACACAGGCAGCTCCAGCACCCTTGACGATATCGTCTCCGAGGGCATTGCTCCTGAGGATACTTTTACCCTCGACATTTATGAGCTCAGTGAGACTCTTGACGTCCGTGGCGATTCTCTCGACGGTCTGAGCGAGCAGGCTGAGGAAGTCCATCAGTTTGGAGATTCCCAAAACACCAACCAAGCCGCTGGTCAAACAGATACGACCAGCACCCCCACTCAAACTACTTCTGCCGACGCGCAAGTCTATACCTTTGACGCCAAGGGAAACGAGCTTGACCTCGTAACCACCGAGTTAGGCAACTACCTGTTTTTGACCAACCAAACAGACCTATCAGCGCTTACTCTCTATGTTCGAGACGGTATCGTTAGCTCTGACACCGGGACCATCGCAGACGACACACTGTCTCTTACGGCCGATGTTAGTAAGACTTCTAGCATCACCATCACTACGCGAGCTGGTGAGACGTTCACCGTCCACATCATGCAGTCAAACCTCCCCTGTTTGTATCTTGGACTCCCAACGACGACGCTCGAACAAATACACGCCGACAAAAACATCAAGCATGATGGAAATACTGTAACTCTGAGTGACCTCGATGACCCATCTCACAACCTCGATCTGAGTGCTGTTCAAGCGAAAGGTCGCGGCAATACCTCGTGGCAATGGTACGAGAAGCGCGGTTACCAGCTCAAATGTGCAAAGCGTACGGATGTGTTAGGTATGGGCGCTGCAAAGAAGTGGGTTTTGCTTGCATCTGCCAACGACCCCTCGCTCATACGCTACAAGATTGGACTGGATCTCGCTGAGCGCCTTGGTTCGTGGTATGTACCAGAGGCGCGCTATGTTGACCTGTGGATTGCCGGCGATTATCGAGTAACGTATCTCGTGACAGAAAAAGTCGAGATAGACAAGGAGCGCGTGGCTCTCGGTGCAGACGGCGTTATCGCTGAGCTCGACAACGAGTTCTATAAGAGCGAGACCTACGAGCTTGACCTGTGGAAACGCCACATTGTGCTCAAAGACCCTGATCCTGAAGATGTTGGCGAGAACTTCTCGGCATTTATGAATAAGTACCGCGCGTTTGAGGAGCTTCTCGAGACAGGCGCGAGCTGGACTGAGATATGTGCTGTCGCAGACCCTACCTCGATTGCTCGGCTGTATATCGTCAACGAGTTTCTCTCCAACAACGAGGTGACCGTAACCAGCCAGTTCTGGTACACCGATGGTGTGGATGACGTGCTGCATGCAGGCCCCGTGTGGGATTTTGACTCGTGGGCATCGCCAAAGAATAATGCGCTCGAATACTACTGTTATCTCGACCGCATCTTTACGCTCATGGAAAACTACCCCGAGTATCGGAATCTCGTGACTGAACTCTGGAACAGCGGAGCTTTCCAGCAAACATTGGCCGATGTTGACAGCTATGAGGCACTTTTGGCAAACTCGGCTGCTATGAATTACAGCCGTTGGAATATGTTGGGGACGAGAGACCCGAAGGGTTTTGGTTTTGCAACAACGTATGCAGGCTGTGTATCAGACCTCAGAAGTTGGTTGTTCGTTCGGCTGGAGAACTTCAGGCCAAATGCCCAGCTCATCTATCGCGCGTACAACCCTAATTCTGGCGAGCACTTTTATACGCACGGCAAGTCCGAGAGAAACCATTTGGTGAGCTTGGGATGGCAGGCCGAGGGTATTGGTTGGACGGCACCTATTGTGTCGGGTCAGCCCGTGTTTCGCCTGTACAACCCCAATGCAGGAGACCACCACTACACCACCAATGCTGCCGAGCGAGACTTTCTTGTGAAGCTTGGCTGGAACTACGAGGGCATTGGCTGGTACTCAGATGATGCTCAGGGAACAGCTCTGTGGCGCGTGTACAATCCCAATGCTGTTGCCGGAGCCCACCACTTTACGACAGCTGCTGCTGAGCGCGACTATTTGGTAAGGCTCGGCTGGCGTGCTGAGGGAATCGGCTGGTACGGTCTGTAGGTGGTGCGCAGGCTGCAGGGAAGCGAGGACGCTTGCGGGTGAGTCTGGAGGGTCTGGGAACTGTTTGTTGACAAGCAATCCGCAGCGAAGCGAGGACGCTTGTCAGCAAGACAATTCTCAGACCTCCATGGATGTGACAAATAACCTGTCCCCTTGTCACTTGCGGCGGCGATTCACCCGTTTGCGAGATGCGTGATAGGATCCTTTGCGTGCACCTTCACGAAGGCGAGCAATGATTTCGTCGGTACTTCCACCCTCGAAGATGGACTTAATCTCAACAAGCTGATCGCGCAGAAGAGCTGCTCGCTCAAAGTCCATAGCCGCACTCGCATCTGCCATATCCTGCTCAAGCGTTGCAATCATGCGCGAGACTTCTTCGCGTGGGAGTTTTGCCAGCTCTTCAGCCAAACGTTCTGCTCCGCCACTCTCACCCACAGACGAGCCACCCGGAGTTTCTGCAACAAAGGCGCCATGTCCCAGCGAGTCTCCCCGCTCACGGGTGAAGCCCTCTTGCGCTGCCTCTACCTCTTGGATAAACGCCGAGATGTCGCGTATCGCTTTTCTCACCGTTCGCGGCTCAATGCCGTGCTCAGTGTTGAAGGCCTCCTGTAGCGTTCGGCGGCGATGCGTCTCGTCGATAGCAATACGCATGGAGTCGGTCACGGTATCTGCATACATGATGACCTGCCCCGATTCGTTGCGAGCAGCACGTCCCATAGTCTGGATAAGCGAGCGGCGATTGCGCAAGAAACCCTCTTTGTCTGCATCGAGAATCGCCACCAGCGACACCTCGGGAATGTCGAGACCCTCACGCAGCAAGTTGATACCCACGAGCACGTCGATTTTGCCCTCACGCAGACGGCGGATAATCTCAACACGGTCAAGCGTCGCGGTATCGGAGTGCATGTAGTCCACCCGCATGCCTTCGTCCAAAAAGTGCTCGGTGAGGTCTTCTGCCATGCGTTTGGTGAGCGTTGTTACCAGAACACGTTCTTTTCTCTCGATACGCTCTTTAATTTCTGAGGCTAAATCGTCGACCTGACCACGAATAGGACGCACATCCACCAACGGATCGAGAAGACCCGTGGGACGAATAATCTGCTCAACCACCTTTTGGCTGACCTGCTCTTCATAGTCGCCCGGCGTAGCACTCACATACACAAACTGACCCACCCGACGCTCAAACTCGTCAAAGCGAAGCGGGCGATTGTCAAGCGCACTTGGCAGACGAAAACCGTGCTCGACCAGCGTTACTTTACGCGAGCGGTCACCCTCGTGCATGCCACGAATTTGCGGAACGGTAACGTGGCTTTCGTCGATGATGCAGAGCATGTCTTCAGGGAAATAGTCAATCAAGGTATAGGGCGGCTCGCCCGGCAAACGACCATCAAGGTGGCGCGAGTAGTTCTCAATGCCGTTGCAGTACCCCATGGTCTCAAGCATCTCAAGGTCGTAGCTCGTGCGCTGAGACAAGCGCTGCGCCTCAAGGAGTTTATTGGCAGTCTTGAGCTCTGCCACACGACCCTCAAGCTCATCAGAAATTGTTCCCAGTGCATGGTTAATCTTGGGGCGCTCGGTCACATAATGTGAAGCCGGCCAGATGGGCACGCTTTCAAGTTCGCGCACAATCTCGCCTGTGACCTTGTCTATCTCGGCAATCATCTCGACTTCGTCGCCAAAAAACGAGATGCGCAAGGGATTCTCTGCATAGGGAGGAAACACGTCAACGGTATCTCCGCGTACCCTAAAGCAACCGCGCTCGAGCGCTATATCGTTGCGGTCGTACTGGATGTTGATAAGCTCGTGGATAAGCTCGTCTCGCTCGAGGGGTTCTCGTTTGTCAACCGTAGGTGCCAACCCGGCGTAGTCTTGGGGGCTACCAATACCGTAGATGCAGCTCACACTGGCAACCACAATGACATCGCGGCGCGAAAGCAGGCTCGCTGTTGCTTGGTGGCGAAGCATCTCAACCTCTTCGTTGATGGAGGCGTCTTTCTCGATGTAGGTGTCGCTTTGAGGCACATAGGCTTCTGGCTGGTAGTAGTCGTAGTAGGACACAAAGTACACGACCGCGTTGTTGGGAAAAAGCTCGCGCATCTCAGCTGCCACTTGGGCCGCCAGCGTTTTGTTGGGCTCCATAATGAGAGTCGGACGATTGGTTTTCTCAATGAGCTTAGCCATCGTAAAGGTCTTACCGCTGCCCGTTACACCGAGAAGGGTTTGGTAGCGAAGACCTGCCTCGACTCCAGCTGCAAGTTGCTCGATTGCCTGAGGTTGATCGCCCGACGGCTCGTAGGGAGACACCACGGTGAGTTTCTCGCCAGCCGCCTCGACTCCAAAGCGGCGAAGCTGACTTCCCAGATGGAAGGTGGCGAGGTCTGCCTCGGGGCTTCCCGGCTCAAAGGTTGGCGGTGCGTCTGTGGCGGGTGGCGCGTCAGGGGTGGGTGGTACGTCTGGAGCGGGTGGTACGTCTGGAGCGGTCGGCGCGTCTGTGGTGGGCGGTACGTCTGGAGCGGTCGGCGCGTCAGGAGCTCGCTCCGACGTTTGGGATACCGCACTGCTCGGCGCGAATACGTTATTAGGGCTGGTATGCTCATGCGGCATAGAAGGCATCCTTTGGTCTTTTGGCATCTTTGGTCTTTGTCGTCTCAGTAGTTTCAACTCAAGTATAGCGACTCGCCCACTGGCTCGGTATCATAGGAGTGCAAACAAACCAAGGAGCTCTGTATGTCGCACACGGGAAACAACAAGGGAAACGGTTTTAAAAGGATAGCCCGCCTTTTGCTGGGCATTGGTATGGTGCTGGCGGGCGGAGTATTGCTGCTCGTGCTGCTGGTATCAATCGATGACGGCGATTTTTCATGGGCGCTGGCGTTCTTTGGCATGGTTGGGGCGGTACTAATATTTGAAGGCGTACAGGAGATTCGGGGCAAGGGATTTGCTGGCTCCATGCAAGCTGCCCAGCCAACGCAAGCCTCCCAAGCTACACAAGTCTCACAGTCTGCCGAGAACAACGGCAGGTTTTATCCGATAAACACTGGTGCTCACGGTGCTGAGAGCACCAGCGCTGGCGATACGTTCTTCGTACAGACGGACGGTTACCCAAGCAGCGAGCCAAGTGGTGATTCGGGACAAAACGTAGATCCTGCTGGTTTGGCTGGTCAAGCGGGCTCGGCAGTGCTGGCTGGACCAGCGGATCAGGCGGGCTCAGCAGTGCTGGCTGGACCAGCGGGTCAAGCGGGCTCGGCAGTGCTGGCTGAACCAGACGGTCAAGCGGGCTCAGCAGAGTTAACAAGCAGTGAGAGTTCAATCTTCAAATCCGACAATCTCCCCTCGTCTATTGAGGCAGACAACGCCATCCCCACGCTCATCTCGCGCTCGTCAAACCTGCTTGCCACACTAAAAGACATCGCACGCCACGCAAATCAGCGGCCAGACAACTATTCTGCCATGGACTACTTGTTAGCTTCCATGATTAACAAGAGTGGCCTTATGACATGGGACGATCCCCCATTGCTACAACCGTTTTTGCTGAGAAGAACTGAGCATCACTGGCTTGGCAGCCTTGAGGATCTTGAGATTCCCGCACATATCGACAGCTTGCTTGCCGTTGAGACTGCCCTTGCCCTCGACGTAGACATTCGAAAGCGCAACAACTCAGACGTTCGCACATTGACCGTCGATGACGCGCGGAAAAATGCTTTGGCAGTAATTGAGTCGGTACTTGACCTCGACGGACATCTCACCCGCACGCCTCCTCTGTATGAGATTACCTATCCTCACGTGAGCTTGGATGAACGTCCTCAAGAGTGGTATCTGCGAGAGGTTATGGCAGCTTTTACCGAGAGTGTGCCGCTGCCCGCACGAGTGGCTGTCAACATGCGAGCAAATACAGCCCACGGTCTTGTTGTGTACTCTCTGCGGGTTCCTTCCCCTGCTGTGTTCTCAATCCTTGAGGCAGATACAAGCGATGGAGTTGCCGCTGCTCATAGGAACGAGGGGGATGGTGTTACCGAGCAGCTCATTGGAGCCAGCACTGCCGAGCAGCTCATTGGAGCCAGCACTACCGAGCAGCTCATTGGAGCCAGCACTACCGAGCAGCTCATTGGTGCCAACTCTTCCGAGCAGCTCATTGGAGCCGGCACTACCGAGCAGCTCATTCAAACCCACTCGCAGCTCGACTGGACCACACAGATGTCCCTCAACTATGCTCTGCGCGTAGCCTTTTTGTTCGCTCAAAAGACATTCGAAACCTCTCCCGCAGTCACTGACATTGTTCTCAACTGTCTCCCGTTTTCTTCAGATGAGTGCATGGTGTCGCTTCGCCTCAATCGCGAGAGCTTCTCAGGACTTCTCCCCCACGTGCGCACAGATGGATGTTTGTCATCTGAGGTTCATGCAAGCCCTGATGTTCGCATGTCATGGTGGGATACGGCGGTTGAGCCCTTTATGTTGCTCGACGACGAGCAGGTCAGCCCACCCGAGCGAAATATATTCCCCGAGCTTCAGGACAAGCCCTGCTCAGAAGCCATGCGCGAGCTTTGCTGTGTTGACTCGGTACGTGACTTGGGAATCAATGAACACGCTGCGCTTCTCAGCGCATGGGATTCTCTCGAGTCTAAACTCACCGGGTCTACAAGCGACATGGTGTCTGCTATTATCGCTCTGAGGGACTCTACTACCGACGTATCTATCATTGATGCCTGCGAGCGCAGCTCCAAGCTTCTGGTTGAAAGCGAAGACGAGGTCACACGCGAACAGATTTTTGAGACCTTCTTGTTTGAATCTGCGCTTATTCAGGCAGAAAGAAACGCAAGTGCCCTGCTCGAGGAAGATGTGCCCAAGTTTGAAGAGGCCCTTACAATCCTCAATCGCGTGCTTGAGCCTATTGATTCGATTGGTATGTATCTCGATGATAGCGACACGGTGTATCGCTATTTTGGCTCACTTGGAGAGCGGCTGAGCTATAACCGTGCTTGTCTCGATGATGGACGTAAGGTCAAGCTCGTTCCCGATGCGTACTACAACTGCCACTCCTTGGCCTCGCAGTGTCTCACGGTTCTCAACCGACCCGAAGAGGCTATGGAGCACGCCGAGATTTGTTCGCGTATTGGGCCGCGTACCGTTGATGCTGTTATGCGAAAGCTACGTATCCTCGAAAACGATGCGCGTATTTTTGAAGCGGAAGAGCTCATTCGCTCGTGGCTTCCCAACGCAAGCATTCCACGCGATGTTGCGCTGTGCCATTATCGACTTGCTTACATGGAGTGGAAGCTCGGGAGAAATGACTTGGCTCTGGCATGTTATCGACGCTCGCTCGAGTGGCCAACTCCTATTAGCGAGCAGGCCCAAAGCGAGCTTGACGACCTTGCCAAGTCAACAGGAATCGAGCAAATACCCTCGCTTGAACAGGCTAAACAGACCTTAACTGAGGCAAACATTCCGCTTGGCTTGAATAAAGACGTGTCTGACAGTATTGGCAAGATGGCAGCTCTGTGTGTTGACGATGGCTTGTTTACCATAGCTCGCCATTACATCTCAATTTATGTGGACATTGAGGGTGGAGACGACGAGCTTATCGACATCTATCGCTGGGTTATGTAGGACAAGTCCAGAGTTGGCTGAGGGTCTCTCAGATTTGCTGGGAGTTGGGACTGCTGGCTGGCTTGTGGTTCGGGGGATGTCAGGCTGGCTTGTAGCTTGAGGGCTATTGGGCTGGCTTGTGGCTTGGGGGATGTCAGGCTGGCTTGTGACCTGGGTCTGTCGGGCTGGCTTGTAGCTTGGGGGGCTGACAAACATCTACAAAACAGATTGAGTTTACTACGGCTGGAGAATACGGCAGGAAAATTGTGTCCCCCTTGAGGGGGGCACAATTTTTGATGTGGAATTTGCGACCTGCAGTTTTGTTGGACTTCTCGGCCAGAATTGGAAATTGTGTCCCCCTTGAGGGGGGCACAATT
>JAFUCQ010000042.1 GCA_017459605.1 Atopobiaceae bacterium | reverse complement strand
CCACCTGTGGTAACCCTTTCTCTCCATTATATCACTGATATACGTTGATACACCGAGAAACATCTTCAAATTTGACAAAAATATAGCCCTCCTAACAGGGCTTACGGAAAAAAACTTAGAGGTTAAACTGCGGAACTATGGAGCTCTACGCTTGGTTTTTGACGTAATTGCTACGGGCAGTGACGCAAATGCCCTGAGTGACGTATAGGTAGACAAGAGTGCTTAGACTAAAGGCAGTATGAGGTGGCTGATAATCACAGGAGACAGCTTAAGGGCAGGGGGACGGCCTTTCTTGACAACGAAGGACGTGAAACAAGGTGACTGTCGATTTGTCTCATTCCGCCTGAGCGTTAGCTGAGCTCATTACCAGCAGGGTCGACCACATCGGTCGGCCCTGCTTTTATATGCACCCAAAATGATTGCTCTTCCTCAGCCACATGTGTAGGATGTGCGGTTCCTCAAGATGTCAAATCACCCATTATGATGGGGTCTCTTAAATTGTAAGCACAATGGGAAGTATACTCATTTAACCTGCGGAAATAATATGACCGTATAACGACTGAAGCTTGTCTGTAGAGCTTCGCTTCGTTAGTATTTTTACGATAGGGCATAACGCTGGGCTTATTGCGTCATGTACGTATGGGCGCACGCAGTTCAGACCTGCCCATCGTACACGCACGAAGTGCGTCAGAGTTTAGAGAGGGGACTTGTGACATCAGTTGCAAGGACATATAAAGACACGGTGTTTCGTGATCTGTTCGGTTCGCCCGAGCGTCGAGAAAACGCGCTCGAGTTGTACAACGCCCTTGCAGGAACTGCTTACACAAATCCAGACGAGATCGAGTTGAATACCATCGACAACACTGTCTATCTCGGTCGTCGTAACGACGTGTCGTTTATCATCGATAATCAGATGATTCTCTGGGAGCATCAGTCCACGCGCAATCCTAATATGCCATTGCGTGCGCTCGCGTATTTTTCGCGTCTGTATTCGGACTACACAACAAAGCGCAAGCTTAATCCATTTGGTATCCGTAGGATTATGCTGCCTACACCACGCTATGTCGTGTTCTATGTGGGCTCGGAAGACGTGCCCGACCGCGAGGTACAGCGCCTGTCAGATTCTTTTGAGGCAGGTGAAGGTGATTTAGAGATTACCGCTACAGTGCTCAATGTGAGCGAAGGACACAGTCAACGACTGCTTGATGCGTGCAACACTCTTGCTGGGTATGCGCATCTGGTTGCAACCGTTGAAAAGTATCGGAAGGGAGCGGAGTCCGAGATGGATCTTGAACAGGCGATAGAGCGCGCCATTGATGAGTGCATACAAGATGGCGTATTGGTTGATTATCTGACTGAGAAAAAAGCGGAGGTACACAATATGCTTATCACAGAGTATAGCGAAGACCGTGTGCGAAAGCTGTTCCGAGAAGAGGGTCGCGAAGAAGGTCGCGAAGAGGGTCGCGAAGAAGGTCGCGAAGAAGGTCGCGAAGAAGGTCGCGAAGAAGGCCGCGAAGAGGGCCGGCTAACAGCTCTTGCCGAGATGGTACGAGACGGCTTTCTTACCTTAGATGAAGCGGCGAAGCGCTTGGGTATAAGCACAGAGCAGTTTAGCGAAAAGGCGCGCCAGGCAGATTTGGCTCTGGCGTAGCCTCAGATGTGGTAGATGTTAGTAGGGATTGTGAGAACCGAGCAACAGGACATATTGCTGATGACCATCCGCCTTTTTGTCGAGGCTAAGAAGCGCTGGGCGATTTCCATGCGGGAATGCGCCGAGCTATTCGACCGATACGGAATCGATGAGTACATTGCCAGCTGCTACGGGCTGTTTCACATGCAGGGCGACCTTGCAACTTTGGATGATATAGAGGAGTACATGGCTGCAAGGGGGTATGTCGCATGATTTTTAGAGAAGGCACAACCCTGTACCATGGCAGCTATCTTCCTGTCGAAATGCCCGATCTTGCACAATGTCGATCTGGTAAAGATTTCGGCCGTGGGTTCTACCTTACGACCGACTACGACCAGGCCGTTAGTTTCGTCCGACTTTCCATTCGCAAGGCAGTATTTGACAAGCGAGTACCCGAGAGCTGCTCTAAAGGCTATGTGTCTGACTACGTTGTAGGCAGCACTGTGGGTCTTGAATGTTTGGAGTTCCCTTATGCCGACGCCGAGTGGCTTCATTGCGTGGTAGCGCATCGCAAGCAGGTTGGTGCAGCTACGGCGAAGTGGGATCGGTTCGATACGATAGAAGGTAAAATCGCCAACGACAACACCAATGTAGTTATCAATGCTTACATGAACGGCGTATACGGAGAGATAGGATCCCAGAGTGCTGTGAGTACAGCAATTGGGTTACTTGAACCAGAGAATTTGAAGAATCAGGTTTGTCTGCGAACGGCAAATGCTCTGGCTGTTATCCCCTTTACAGGAAGCACGGAGGTGCGACTATGAGCGTTACGCCCGAAATGCGCGAATTGGCTACGGAGTATCTCGTGGAAATGATGATTGAAGGTAGGGCAGAGCAACAAGGCGTCTCTCCGCGTGAGCTGTTCGGCGAGTTTAGGCGCTCGCGCACGATGGAGGCTCTCTTCGATGAGGGGACTGGTCTCTGGATGAACGGCCCCGATTACCTGTCGGACGAATGGGATATCGAGCTGTATGGCACATGGCATGCCGCCAGTAGGTAGACAAGGGTACTTTTACGGACACTAGGAGAAACCATGGGAGCGACTTTTCAGACCACTAAAGAAATAGATTATGCGGAGGATACTATTCGTTTCCCGCGCGAAATGAGCTTCGTGTTCGCTCCCGACGACGCTTCGGGAAACACGTTCGCGCGGGATGCTCGTATGCTGTATCCCTTCGTGGTGCAGGGCGACCTAACCTGTGGTCGCGTAGCAGAGATTCTTGGTACCGACAGGCTAACTGTAATGGACTTTTACGAGTCAAGCGGGTTACCATGGCTTGCATACGGTGCCCAGGATTTGCAAAAGGACATTAACACGTTACGTGAGCTTCACGGGAGACGTTAGCAGATGCTTGTTGTCTCTGACACAACCCCGATTATTTCACTGCTCAAGATTAATCGTCTTGGCTTGTTGCAAAGTCTTTATGGACAGGCAATCGTTCCTGCGGCTGTGTTCGACGAACTCACACGAAACAAAAGGTTCGAACAAGAGGCGGAAGTGGTCAGGGGCAGTTCGTTTATCGTCTCGCGAGAGGTTGCTAATTCTAGTGCAGTGGAAGAACTATGCCGCACGGCTAGGCTTAATCTTGGCGAGAGCGAGGCTATCGTTCTTTTTGGGGAGCTTGGTGCCGAACTGCTCCTGATTGATGAATGGCGTGGTAGGGCGGTTGCTGAAGATCGGGGTTTGGCTATAACTGGGACGATGGGCGTTTTACTCGATGCCTACGAAGAACGTTTGCTTTCGGCAAACGAAGTGCAGTTTGACGTTGGCGTTCTTAAGTCAAGCGGAAGGTATTACAGCGACAATTTGTACACCGAACTACTGGCTGAAATTGAAAAGCAAGAAGCGGTAAAGAGAAACGATGGTTTTAGGATTGCTACGGGTAGTGATACAAAACCATAAAGCCCGCAGACAGTCGAAAACCAACCGCTGCCCGTTTTACATTAAGGGACTCGTATTGAGCCTGCAGGATGAATCGCTCAGGCAGTCCCACAAAATACCAGATAGCTGCATATAACCACTAAACATTGCGGTCACAGACCCATGCCCACCACTAGTGGCTGTAGCTTGTTTGAGGCGAATTTGTGGTCTAAAATTCCCATAATTGTGGGACTGTGTAGAAACTCGACCAAGTTGTCGTGAGATAGATAGGAAGTACCATGGGCAAATCAGCTTGGAATGCGGCTAACAGCACCAACAAGCAAATCGATTCGACTCAGACGAGGGGGTTGTTCGCAACGCGTACAGCGCGTACGACACATACGTTGCGCACACCTCGTGCACTGATGTATGCGCTCATTGCTGCTCTCCTAGCATTGACGGCGGTGCTGGCGCTTCCTCGTGTGGTGTATGCCAGCATCGTAGGACCCACCGCTTGGGCAGACAACCTCACGTGGGAGATAACCGATGCGGGCGAACTTATCATCAAGCCCGCGGATGCGACCAAGCGTGCGGCCATAGGCAGCAGCGCGTATTCGCCGCAGGGTAGCGCCGAGCAGGCCAGTAAAGAGAAATGGCCCTGGCACGCCTATCGCGAACAGATCACCAAGGTGACCATGAGTGCACATACCGCAGCCGGAAAGCCTGCCATCGAAACTTACGGTGACGGCCGTTTGGCTTACATGTTCGCGGACATGCCCAACCTCACAGAAGCCGATGTATCCGGCTTGCTTACCACGCGTGTGCAGGACGTGCGCGGCATGTTCAAGAACTGCTCCAGCCTCACCGAGCTCGACCTGAGCGAGTGGATCAACAACGGCTCCATGCAATACATGCAGGACCTGTGCAACGGTTGCTCCAGCCTTACGAAATTCACGCTCAACAACAAAGACTTCCATACCAAGGTCATCAAGGCGGCAACCCATGCAGCCGACTACAAGACCTACACCCTCTACGAGGGCATGAATGGCGGCACGAAGACCTATAACGTGGGCATCCAGGAGGATGAGACCAAGGGCTCTTGCCAGAGCCAGCGCATGTTCGACGGCTGCGACGCGCTCGAAGAGATCGACATGCAAAACATCACCATCAGCACCTGGAAGAAGCCAGAAGAGGGCGATGCCAACCAGAACACCTTCATCCGTTCTATCCGCAACCTGCCTAACATCAAGAAGATTAACATGAACGGCATCAAGCTCCCGGGCCTCAAGGCTGGCGTGCTCGGCGGCGAGTTTGTCTTCCACAAGGACACGCTGGAGGAGTTCTACTTTGGCAACGTTGATGTTGACGACTCCCTCAACGACAGCACGCACGATGCAATTTACGAGACCGCTCTCGAGGAGGTTGTGGACAAGCTCATCGAGGGTTGCTCCGCCCTGCAAATCATCGACCTGAGCGGCTGGGATACCTCCGCAATCGGCGAGAAGGAGCCGGACGCTGAAGGAAATTACATCGTCTTCGGCTTCAAGGAGCTCATGGAAGACTATGGAGCGCCGCTCCAGAAGCTCATCGCCGAAGACGCCAAGATCTGGATGCACACCAAGGATCCGGTGAGCGTTAACGGTACCATAGCTCCTTACGATATTAGCGATGGCCTTCAGGCGAACGAGAACGACGAATCTGGAGACGCGCTTGCGAACCTCCACATCGACTGGCACTTCAATTTCACTACGGACGCCGACGATAGTGGTGAAACGGTCTACAACCTTGAGTCCAACCCGGACGATGCGCACACGCTCCACGGCGTAATTGGCACTGAAAACGGCTATGGCAACCTTGCCTCGGGCACCTACATCGTGGGCAGCCCCACCGAGCCCCGCGACCCGTGGAAGGACGACGAAGGCATCACTACCATCCCTCAGACCTACTACACGGTCAAGAGCCTGTCGAACGCAAAGCTCTATATCAGCGAGGATGGCGGTGCCTCATACACAGAGGTAGATCCTACTGATAACAGTTGGAATTGGCAGAAAGAGCCCGGCGGAGATACTGCCAAGTACATAGAGCGCGGCGACTACCACATCCAAAACTCCAACGGTTGGCGTATCTTCTCTAGGAACATGTCGGTGAACGAGTGGGATACCAAGACCCAGGGCAACGAAGCCAAGCTCAACGACAACGTGAAGCTCAGGTTTGTCTACGAGCAGGCAGCCGTTGACGTGAACGGCAAGCTCCACGACGTTGCGGTGGACATCAACAACGTCACCTTCAAGGACATGGACAAGATTCCCATCTTGGGTGAGGACTACAAGGTTGATCCCTATGGCGTCAACCCCTGGATTCCGGGCACGTCGTATGATGCGGGCACGTTCTCCAATGGCACGCCGTACGATGCCGGCACCTTTAACAGGACCGATCAGGATAGGCTCGTGGGATCTGCTCCCGACGGAACCGGCGGCTACCTATACGACAAAAACCAGACCTACACCCGCCAGCTGATTACCGCTCAGGGTAACACCCTGGAGTTCTGGAACCAGATACGCAAGTCCACGAACCTTGTGAGCAGTTCTACCGGTTATGCGCTGGACAAGGAGCTCCTCAGCAAGGGCTCCGGCACCTACATCGACTACAACATTACCGTTGATGGCGCGCTCCCCGACACGTCGGTTCTGTTCTGGATGGGCGACCTCGACGTTGCCCATAGCCAGGAATGGGAGATGCACGAATCCAACATGAATCAGGACCGCATGATCAGCGACGCCTACGGTCCCGGTTCCGAGGGCATTGTGCTGGGCTCCGGCAACGATCTGGATACCCTCACCACGGCTCGCAACACGGGTCTCGACCGCTATACATACGACAGCTCTGATTACAACAACAGCCAGTCGGATGCCAACGGCAACTACATTGTGGGTAGCGGCACCGACCCCAACACCAGCTGGTCGCGCTTCTACCTGCGCGCAGACGCCCAGGGCGCCAACTACATCTGGACGAGCGGTATCTCCTGCAAGACCGAGATCTTAGGTGCCGCCAACGTCACCGTCGACAGTCTTCCGCCGGTCTACGTGATTCCCGAGGCTCGCAAGACGGTGAACTACGCGCTGCCTACTGGCGAGTACAAGGACGCCTTCAGCTTCACCATTGCGAAGGCCGACGAGATCTCTGATATTGAGTATGAGTACACCTGGTGGGATGGGGTTGGACAAGACGCAACCTCGACCCAGGAGCGGGTAACACTTCCGAACTCGGTGGACGACGACTTCAGTGAGACCCGAAGCAACGATGGGGGAGTCGTTCCCTTCTCGACGCTCACCTTCACCGCTCCGGGATCCACCGATCCGGAAGATGCGTGGTCGGAGGGCTTCGACCCTCACAAGTACAACGAGCACCGCGCCAAGGCCTACATCTACCGTATTACCGAGGAAATCCCCGACAATGCGGACGACTCGGTGCTGAAATACAACAGGGAGAAGGTCGTCTACTACCTGAAGGTCGTCGTCACTAACCCCAAGACGGACTTGGAGATGCACAAGGGCACCCGTGCCGACGTGACCATGGGCGAGT
>JAFUCQ010000041.1 GCA_017459605.1 Atopobiaceae bacterium | reverse complement strand
TTGAACCCTATTTTGGCATTATGAGCAAACAGCTCAGCCTAAGAGCTGCCGGACTCGAGCGAAGCCCGGTGGGCCATGCAGCACAAGCGCGTGAAGTTAAGTCGGTCTCGAATGAGCGAACCTTTGCTCAAGACCTACTCGAACGTGAAGACATTGAGCGAGCGATTGACTATATCAGTGCCATGGTGGCTCGTCGTTTGCGAAAAAAATCGCTTGCTGGCCACAGTGTGAGTCTCAAGGTTCGTTATAACTGGGGAAACACGAGAAGCTCCCAGTGCCAGCTTCCCTACCCGTTAGACGACGAATACGAGTTGGCACACATAAGCCGCTCTCTTCTCAATGAACTGTGGCATGAAGGTCTTCCGGTTCGTCTCCTCGGAATTGCAGTCAGCGATTTTCGCGATGAGAGCAACGAGTGGCATCAGGCAAGCTTCGATGAGCAGGAGGTCGAGCGAGAACAGCTGCGCCAAAAACGCCACTCACTCAACAGCACCACTGATCAAATTCGTGAACGCTTTGGCAATAACGCTTTGAACTATGGTCATGAACTACGTTTTCGCGGACGCACGAGCGGAACTGCTCCTATGAACAAAGAGCTCGATGGTGATACAACAGCCGACTTTGATGATGATTAGGTGAGCGAGATAGTCTCAGCCATCATGCTCTACAGATCATCCTCGTCGTAATTCAGATCTTCAAATACATGAGATGCTTCGTCTGAAAGCTCTTCTGGCTCATAGCTTTGCCCTGTCATATCGAGTTCTCCTTCAAGGCCAAGCTCGATGCGCGGAGCATCTCCCCAGAGACGCTCAAGTCGGTAATACTCACGTGTCTCGGGCAAAAATACATGAACAACAACGGTTCCGTAGTCCATCAAAACCCAGCTCGCCTCTTCTCGGCCCTCAATGGAGAATGGACGTGCTGAGCAGTTGATTCTCAAGCTCTCTTCGATTGCCTCTACCACAGCATCGCAAAGTCTCCGGTTGGTGGCAGAACATACCAAGAAGTAGTCACAGACATCTGAACTTTCTGCAAGGTCAATCAAAACGATGTCATGTGCCTTCTTTTCGTCGGCTGCAAGGGCAGCAATGCGGGCAATTTCGAGAGAGCTTGAACTCATAGGTCCTCCAAGTAGGTCTTACAACTATGCTGTTGTGTTCATCACAAGTGCATTATAGTTCTCAACGCTCTGTGTCCAAAGATAGCGTCCGCGAGCAAGCACAAAGGCAAGGCTCGATGCCATTGTTTGTTTGCAAAGCTCAGCTAAGTCGATGCCTTGTTCTGCCAGTTGCCTCAAGCGTTCGATGTCAGGAACCGCCGGACGCAACGGCTCAATTGCATCAGCCACAAACAACACCATATCCAAATCAGACATCTCAGGCGCACCCACGGTATGCTTTCCGATAGCCTGAAATACCTCATCTGGCAGCTCGGGATAGCGCTCAGGTAACTCACGTTGACTGAGAAGCCCATGAAGCACCGGTGCTACCAGCTCGAGATCGACTCCCAAATCTATACCTTGGGCGTAAGCTCGCTCGATGAGCTGCTCGTCTGAATCGAGTTTATCCCAATCGTGAAGAAGCCCCGCGGCTCGAGCCAAAGATGTGTCGATACCATAGCGCTGTGCGAGCGTCTCTGCGGTACTGGCAACAGACAGACTATGGGCGAGACGTTTTTCTTTAGGCGCAAGATGCTCTTTTATGTCTGTCTCGATGCGCTCAAGTAACGCTTGGTTGAGCATAGGTGCTGTCTGTGAGCCTGTTTGCAACGATTGCGTCATGTGTGTGCCTCCGTGCCGTAGAGACCCTTTTTGTGGATGTAGCCAACAACCGCTTCATCAGTTAAATACTTGATAGATTTGCCTCGTCTGACTCGATCGCGCAGATAGCTCGACGATATAGCAAGGGCAGGCACCTCAAGATAGCGAACATCAAAATCGATGCCTGACGCAGCGATGTTTTTGCGCGCTGCTTCCAAGTCGTAACCCGGACGCGTGGCTCCCACAAGGGTTGCCAGATGAGCCAAGCGCTCAGCATCGCGCCAGCTCACGATGTCGATAATGGCATCTGCGCCCGTAATAAAGTAGAGCTCAACGTTGTCAGAATAATAGTCACGAAGTGCCTGCAAGGTATCGACCGTATACGTAACCCCTTCTCGGTCAATCTCAAAACGACTTGCGATAAAGGTGGGGTTATCAGAGGTTGCAAGCAAAGTCATGTCGTAGCGATCATCGGGGTCGCTCACGAGCTTGTCTTGTTTAAAGGCGGGAGAACCTGCTGGCATAAATAACACAAGGTCAAGACCAATTTCTCCCACCGCCTGCTCGGCAGCGACAAGGTGGCCATTATGAATTGGATCGAAGGTGCCGCCCATAATGCCAAGCCGCCATGTGCGCGAGCGGTCATAGCCCAAGTCGGGCAAATCATGGCTCAGGTCTCTTGCTCTTTCGACAGGTACGTTGGTCGAGCTTGTAGCTTGCAAGCTTGAGTCCATCTGTCCTCCTCAGCTAAAAAACGAGCATTTCGTCTCGGTGAATGCAGGGCTGCCCAGCGCGTTCTGGCAAAAAGCGACCAATAACTTCAAGGCGAAGTCCCCGTGCTTTTTCCAGCTCCTCACAATCATAGCGACAAAAGCCTCGGCCTACGAGTGAGCCCGAGCTATCTACCACACTCACGATATCGCCCGCCTCAAACGCTCCCTGAACCGAAACCACGCCAACGGGCAGCAAGGATCCCCCACCTTTTCTGAGCGCCGATGCTGCCCCATCATCGACCACAAGACGACCTTTGGAGATGCCGGCAAGCCCAATCCAGAGCTTGCGGGCACTTTCTGAGTTCATAGAATCTGAGGTGAAGCGGGTGCCGTGATGGTGTCCCTCCACAATAAGGTCGACCAGCACAGACGGACATCTTCCCTTACACACTACCATGGGAATACCGGCGGTCAGCATGGCGCGACCCGCGCGAACCTTGGTTGCCATGCCGCCTGTCCCCACCTCGCTTCCAGCACCACCTGCAAGCGACAGAATGTCGTCTGTTACCTCATGAACCTCAGGTATAAGCCTTGCATCAGCGTCTTTGCTGGGATCTTTTGTATAAAGCCCTTCAACATCTGACAGGATGACGTAGAGATTTGCTCCCATGAGTGCTGCAATCACCGCTCCGAGCATATCGTTGTCACCAAAGGTCTCGGCGACACCTCCTATGGTCACCGTGTCATTTTCATTGACGATAGGAATGGCTCCCATTTCAATGAGACGCTCCATGGTGTTTCGGGCGTTGAGATACGAGCTTCTATCTGCAGTGTCCCCTCGTGTCAGCAAAATCTGTCCGCAAGGACGTCCATGAGCGAGCAGGGCTTCTGCATAGGTTTCGATCACAGCAGCTTGACCGGCTGAAGCTGCTGCCTGAAGGCTCGGAAGGTCACTCGGTCTACTCGACAAACCAAGACGACTCATACCCGCTGCAACCGCTCCGCTCGTGACCAGCACCACCCGCCAGCCTGCATCAATCACGCGACACAGCTGAGCGGAGATGTCAGCGATAAAGTCTTTGTCGAGAACCCCTGCATCATCGACCAATACATTTGAGCCAATCTTGACGACAACAAGTTGGTTGGTGGCATCAGACATCATTGGTCGTCATCCTCTCTGGGTTCTGAACCGTCAGCTGAACAGCCCTCCCAGATATCCTCTTCTTCGCTTGCTCCTTGGAAGTCAAAAGCATAGCCTGAGATACGAACCTCATCTCCCGCTTTGCAACCTGCACGCGTCAGCGCATCATCAATGCCCATGCGAGCAAAGCGATGCTGCAAATAGCTTACTGCCTCATCATTTTCCCAGTCGGTTTGCACCACCATGCGCTCAATGCGCGTGCCAACAACGCGCCATGCACCATCGCTCTCGCGCTCAACAGACCAACTGCGCTCACGACGACTTCTGCGCTGTTCCCAGTCGGGTGCCAAGGTAGGCGCTTGCGTTATCTCGAGCTCACGCCTCAGCTCGCTTACCTGCTCTGCTAACTCCCGAATCAGACGTGGAATACCTTGTTGGGTAATTGCAGACACTTCAAAGTAGGGCTTACCTTCTTGGGCAGCCAGCTCAGCTAGCAACAGAGAAGCGACATCGGCATCGGGCATGTCGCATTTGTTTCCCACAACAACCTGAGGCCGCTCACTCAACTCAGCTCCGTAGGCTGCAAGCTCATCATTGATAATCTGATAATCGCGCAGAGGGTCTCGCCCTTCTAAGCCTCCGGTGAGATCTACGACATGCACGATAAGGGCGGTGCGCTCGATGTGGCGCAAAAACTCATGCCCAAGACCACGCCCCGTACTTGCTCCTTCGATCAGCCCCGGAACATCAGCGATGACAAATGAGTGTTCTTCTGAGCGAACAACCCCAAGATTGGGAACGAGGGTTGTGAACGGATAGTCAGCCACTTTGGGACGAGCAGCACTCATGCAGGCAATGAGCGAGCTCTTACCAACGCTGGGCATACCCACGAGCGCCGCATCTGCCATGAGTTTCATCTCAAGCTCAATCCAGTGGTCTTGTGCAGGTTCGCCCTTCTCAGCAAACGCGGGCGCTCGACGCACCGGTGTTACAAAGTGAATGTTACCGCGACCACCGCTGCCTCCCGGTGCCACAACCGCACGCTCACCCGGACGAGTGAGGTCGCATATCTCATAACGGGGCTCCATGGTTGTCGGGTCAAGCTCGCGCACCACCGTTCCCAAAGGAACGCGCAATTCGAGGTCTTGACCGCGGCGTCCGTGCTTGCGCGAACCCTGACCATGGGTGCCTCGTTCTGCTTTAAAGTGATGCTTGAAACGATAATCGATGAGCGAGGACAGTTGGGGGTCTGCTACGAGGATGACATCTCCTCCGTGCCCGCCGTCTCCGCCATCGGGGCCTCCCTTGGGAACATGCGCCTCACGACGAAACGACATGCAACCAGCACCGCCGTCTCCGCCTTTAACATTTATGCGTGAAAGGTCAGTAAACATGCCCTCTCATTTCTACCAATTGCTGGTCGCGCAATTACTATAACGCGACCCATCGAGGTCTCAAGGACCCTCCTATAGTACTCGAAATACAAAAAGACCCCCGACCAGATGCCGAGGGTCTTACACATCTGTGATTGAAAACGCGCGACTTAGCCCTCAACAGGACGGATGTGCACGCGATGCTTTGCGCCTTTGGTAAACTCAACCGTACCAGCTGCCAAAGCAAAGAGGGTGTCATCCTTACCACGACCAACGTTGTCACCCGGGTGAATGTGGGTTCCGCGTTGACGGACGAGAATCTCACCAGCATTTACGAGCTGTCCACCATAACGCTTGGTGCCCAGACGCTGACCGCGTGAATCACGACCATTACGAGATGAGCCGAGACCTTTTTTATGTGCCATGATGCTACCTGCCTAACTCTTGAATCTACTAACTCGGCTTAACCGACAATCGGAAGCCCAACAATCTCAATCTTGGTGAGATTCTGGCGATGACCCTTGGTACGGTGATAACGCTTACGCTTCTTGAACTTAAACACGAGCTGCTTGTCACCTTTGTACTGATCAACAACCTTTGCCGTGACCTTTGCGTCTGCAAGTTTGTCAGCCTCGACAACGGTAGCTTTACCATCATTTACAAGCAGAACGTCGAGAGAAACCTCATCGCCAATCTCAGCGTTCAGCTTCTCGACTGAGAGTTTATCGCCCTCTGAAACGCGGTACTGTTTACCGCCTGTAGATACTATTGCGTACATGCTTAGCCCTTCGGTGCTGGGTGGATTGCAACAGCTGATAACTTTAGCAAGCTCGGCTGCTCAAGTCAACTATTTAGTGTAGTTCGGCTAAATTTGCTCAATCTAACCACATTGGGTTGTATAACAGGCACATATCCTCGCTTCGCTGAAGCGTATACTGACTTGCTATATGGTAGGTGCACGTCCTCGCTTCGCTGCGGATTGTGCACCTACCATATAGCAAGTCCATCTGCACATCATCGCTGCGGATTATTTGCCTGTAACACAGTAACCTCCCCTGTACACCGCTGCGGATTGTGCACCTACCATATAGCAAGTCCATCTGCACATCATCGCTGCGGATGGTGCCCTACCATCCCGTCAGGCGAACGACAATGCAACGAAAGGTGTTGCGCCACTACTCAGACTGGAACAAGGCGATGGCGTCAGATACTTTGTCTACTACGTAGTCTGCATGGCTTTGGAGCTCTTCTGGTGCATGGGCAAAGGTAAAGGCCACATCTGCGCTCTTGAGCATGGGAAGATCATTGAACGAGTCTCCCACACCAGCGATGCGATCTAAGGAGTAATGCTTGCGCACAATTTCAACTGCATTGCCCTTGGTACAACCCGGCCCTACCACATCAACTGTCCAACGATTTTGGTGTGCAAGGGCAACATCGGGCATATCACGGTTAATCTCAGCTGCAATGCGTGCGGCAACGCTTGGATCTTCACACCAAAAAGAGATGCCAAACAACTCGCCTTCAAGCTCATCAAAGGAGGAAATCTTAGTTTGGTTGGTGAGCGGTTCTTGCAAGGTGTACACCGTGCCGTTTGCATTGATAACAATTTTTGACTCGGGCAAATAACGCTCGTAGAGCTTCATAATCGTTGCCTTGTCCATAAAGGTCTTGGCTATGGTGTCATGATTTGCATCAAGAACACTCGCACCGTTGGCAAGGATGAAAAAATCAAAGTGAACAATGTCTTGGGGCGGCATAATACGCTCCATAGCTGACTCGACACCAACAAGTGAGCGGCCAGTTGAGATGCCAAAAAGCCCTCCTGCCTGTTGAAACTCGCGAATCGCTTGGAAATCCTCAGGATGGTAGTACCACTGCCCATCTTTGTTGAACCAAATAGTGCCATCGAAATCGCTTGCAAATGCCTTGTTCGCCATGTGACATCCTTGCTCTTGAATAAGATACCCGCTCGTATTGTACGACAGCTTGTTTCAATTCACGCCTATGAGCCGCACGGTTTTCAACCAAGGCGTTTTCAGCTGCTATTGAGAATCGCCTGTTCATACGAGATGGCTCACACACCAAAGCAAGCCTTGGCTACCTTTACCGAAAAAAGTTCGTATCTCATGTATGAAATTGCACCAAATTTGGCAAAATCCAAATGAGGCTGCGTTAGACGAGCTGCTCGCGTGAGTTGGCTGCGAGGCGCTGCCATACGAAAACTGTCGCAGGACGCGACGAGTAGAGAGGACCGTACCAATGGACATCCTAAGCATCGCACAGCAGCTTCTAGGCTCAATGCAGTCTAACCCGCAGCAGATTACCAACTTTGTTGAGCACCCCTATTCAACCACTCAGCAGGTCACTGGTATGAGCGCTCAGCCCTCTAAGGTTGATATGTCCCAGATTATGACGGCTGTTGCCGCTCTTATGGGCACGGGTTCTCAGCAGCAGGCTCAGACCCAAGGTCTCGATATTTCCAACATCGCAGCTGCTGCTTCTGGACTTCTCGGCCAGAACAACAACTCTGTGCACTCACTGGCAAGCTCGCTGTTCAATGTGCCTCAGGTAAGCGCAGCTTCCAATGCCACTGCTGGTGGCGGCTTTGACCTTTCCAGCCTCGTTAACGTTGGTAGTCTCGCCAGTGCTGTTCTCGGTGGCTCCAACCGTGGCATCGATTTGTCTGACGGCTTTGATCTCAAAGACGTTGCTGGCATCGCCTCTTTGTTCTTGGGCAAATAACAAGCAGCACATAACAGATTGAAACTGTTACAGGATGCAGCTCTCAGCGGGCTGCATCCTTTATTATTTGAAGTGCTCATGTACTGAGTTTGCCTCGTAGCTTCGTAACACTGAGTTCATCAAGCTTCAGCTCTGAGCTGCTATACTTCTCTTCATGGATTTTAAACAATATGGCACCGAGGTATATGAGCTCTTCTTGGAGATGCACCGTCATCTCGAATCATATAGTGATGCAATTTTTCCTGTTCTTGAAAAACTC
>JAFUCQ010000005.1 GCA_017459605.1 Atopobiaceae bacterium | reverse complement strand
GTACAATACTTCATGAGGAGCCTCCTTCATCTGCCTGTGGTAATCGACCACCGTTTGCATTGACGTTAACGATTGTCGCCTAACCCACGTACATTCAGAAGGGAGGCTCCGACCGATTAATCATCGGTCATATCTTCTAGCTCTTGAGAAGAATGCAGCCTAGCCCACATTCTCGGACTCTCCGCTTGACACAAGGGTAAAGCATTTGCAGCGTATGCACTCGAAGCCCCGCACATGTGCTGCAAGTCCCACACATAGTGGCGGATGGGAGTCTCGATGCCCCAAGTATGTATTTGACGTAAATAATTGCCCTTGGTTCCAACACTAAGCCACATTGACGTCCCCTAATGGGGACACGCATACTTGCCTAATACATAGCTTCTCGTGCGAGCGGACCTGTGCGAGTGCCATATATCAGAGCGGTTCATTCTTTGACACCCTATGGCAGGTGTCAAAGAAACAAGATGTTTGTCAGTGCATGGTCGCGGTGACGTTCTTCGAGCGGCTTTGTATAGCAGCTTCAGTCTCAGCATTGTAGCGAGGTTGACGGACATCAAAGGGAAGGCCGCCTTCCATTATGGACTTGTGTAAGAACACATTAATAGCTTCAGTAAGGGTCATTCCTAAACTCAAAATATAGACTCGGCATCAGATTTAACCTGTGGATTAACTCGCATATTAATCGTTGCGGTCTTAGCCATCTTAACTCCTTCTATGTGGCTGCAAGGCACATACCATGTATCACACCTTATCAGCAAGGAATCGAGCTATCTATACAGCCAACTATCCACTTGGTGCCCCTTAATATTATACTTAGATGAGTAAGTCCATCTACGGCATGGACTTACTCTGCAACGATTATCTCGACATCAAGGTTTTCCTGCTCAAGGGCAGTACGCAGGCTAAATAGGAGTGTGATAAGTCATGAGCAATACTCGACCAGTGTTTGAGAAGAAGGAATTAGCAATCTCTGCCTCCCCTTATGTGTATCTCCCCATGGAAATCCCCCTTTATGTGGTAGAGGTCACCCATAAAGACGAGGTTGATGCCGACCTTTTGCAAAAAGCCCTCGACCGCACAATAGCACGTATGCCCTACCTAGCCGATACTCTACAGATTGACCACGGCGCTGTGTACTATGCCACCAATCCACTTCCCATGGAGGTGGGTCGCGGGATGTGGCTGCGCCCTGTGGGCGGACACGAGACTAACTACCATATGCTCGACCTTACCTGCAATGGCAAAGTCACGGTCTTTTCCATGTACCATGGCTTTTGCGACGGTCAAGGCATTGGCGCATTTTTAGAGTCGGTGCTCTATCACTACTATTGCATGCGTCATGGCAAAGAATATGACCCTCTTGGGATTCGCAGCAATGCAAGTACGATGAGCAAGACGGAGGAATTTGACCCTTATTCGACCACCTATGACGTCGATCCGGGTTTCGAGATGCCCGAGCGAACACCGCAAGAAACACCCTACCACGTGCCAGAGCTTTTTCCATCCACTGGCTTAGAGGTGTACGATTGGGGCTGTCGGGTGGACTCGAAAAGCATCATGGCTTTTGTGAAGAAGAACAACACGTCTCCTGCTGTCGCCGTCTCGATGCTCATGGCCGAGGCGGTAAGCGCCGTTCATCCCGACGCGAATGCACCCATTTTCGCTAATGTACCCGTGTCAGTGCGGCACATGTTGGGCTGCGAAGATACCTTCAAGAACTGCTCCTCACGCATCATCATGCCACTCAAGGGCACGCCGCTCGATGCTCTGCCGTTTTCCGAACGCGCAGCACAGCTACGTGGCATCTTAAAACAGCAGATGAATCCCAATGTGTACCGCAGCATATACAACATGCTTGGAGCCTCCCATATCAAGCGAATGGAGGAAGCAACTGACTATTGGGAGGAAATCAAAAAGCCCGCAAGCTTCACCACAATCAGCCACGACACTTTCTACATCGACTACATCGGTCGCCTGCACCAGACCGCCTATGCCGACAACATCGTTGATGTCCACTTCATCTGCAGACCTCCTGCGGGCAACACAGTTCACATTAACCTGATTGACCATGGCGGACAGTTCCGAATCGATTGTTTGGCTTGCAACGATGTGACGGCAATCATCGATGCATTGGAGCAGGCATTTGCAGCACATGACCTCACGCTCGAGCGCATGCCAAAGAGACACATCACCCTAGAAGCCGCCGTCTGGCGAGAAGGTCTCGAGAAACACTCGCATCGGCGCTAATCCTGCATGTGCAATGAAGTGAGAGCATACGACTGGAGTTCACGCTCTGCAACATCGTGCGCGGACAGCGCGTCGTGGACGTGCAGGTGGTCAATCCCTCGAGCGGGTCAACAATCTCACAGACCAACATGCTAGTAGATGGTAAACCGCACAGACGAGAAGTCGACTTCCTTCACGCAAATGAAGTGGTCGGTCACATATCGGTAGAGTCCTGCCTGATTGGTCACCACCAACTGATAGGGCTTGTCGTGTTCTGCCTCACTCAAGGTCAAGGCCTGGTTGCCCGAACCATCATCGCTTATAGGCAACAGCTCATAGAAATTGGAACCCGTCGCCGCCGACATAGAGAAAAGATCCGAGTCGTCCGACACCGCGCGACCCAAAAGCGCAACAGGAGAATACAGATACCCATGATTGTGCGGAAGATCTCCCGTATAGCTTCTCATCCGGCGCATCGATTCGTACATCTCGCCAGCACCGTACGCAACCGTTCGCTCAAGCCGTGGCCAAAGAGCGCGTGCAATTGGCGTGCCTGAGTTCTGAGACAAAATCTCTTTCACCTCGTCTGCCCGCACAGGGTCTTTCTCGCGAACAAGTGCCAACACAGCTTCTTGCTGTTCATACAAAAGAGCAAAAGCGTGCGCGAGCTTATCGGTAGTAAAAGCAACGAGCTGCTCCAAATCCGAACTCAAAAGCGCATCTGCCATGAGACGCATATACAACTCATCATCCTCGTAAGAATAGTAGACGCCTTCCTTAGAGCTGAAATGAATCTCGTATTCTGGATGACTCGGAATACAGTCGTTAATGAGGTTTCGGACAAGCGTGGTTTCTATGTCTGACACAACCGCTTGGTCGTTTGTCATCCTCCTTGTGTTATGGATAGCTGCAAAAAGCGCACTCTTTTTATGTGCGAGCGTTTCGGACAGCGCATTGACATACTGGAGAAAATGAGGCTGGGTGCTCGGCAGCAAAAGACCCTCATATTCTGTCGTGAAGTAGTTTTGGATTGGTGAGGATGTCAGGATATTCTGCTCACCAATGTTTGTCTGCAAAGCTATAAGCGGCTTCAAAGTATCTGCCGTGCTCAAAGGAACGCGGAAGCGATAGGCGTCAATTGTCTTGAGGGTTTTGAAGGAGAACTTCTCGCCGTAGTCTGTTGACATGTTATCGAGAAGAATTTTGAACAGTGCGTTGGAACCGTTTTGCATACTTCTTACATGAGGACCCGAGTAGGGATCATCTGGATTCAGAATGACTTCACGCGGGATGTAATACAACATGTGGCAAGCATCCAAATCCCTGCCTTTTGAAGGCTCGAGCATCTTTGTATCCAAGATATAGGGAGCGAGAATATCGCGAATTACTCCGCGTTCCTCAGCAGTAATGGCTTTGGAGTTGAGGATGAAAAATGACTCGCGCAAACAGAGTCCCTGAACATCGTCGGTGTCGATGCCATACTGCAAGAACATATCGAACAGTTTTGCAAATCCCTTGGCATAGGAAATGAGCGTGGCGCCGTCTTTGTCGGTACTTTGCACCAAAGAAGCACCATTGACATAGTAGTGATAGCCAATCAGCTGCGGAAGATAGCAAATCTTGTCTGCTGCAGCGAATGCCTGTGCAACATACGCCATGTCTTCTGCATACGGAATATCCTCATCAAATATGAGATTGTTGCTTATAAGAAATACACGGTCGTAGGCCTTGGAAGTAACCATGCCAAAGACGCCGTCGAACATCTTCTCAACATCCCAGTTTTCCTTTTCGACAATGATTCTCTCATTAGCTTGATTCCAGAGAACTGTTTCTGTATACACTTCCAGCCCTGGGCGTTCGAGCTCATATTCCCTGCGGAAACAAACAATCTGAGAGTTCGACCTTTGAAACTCATTCAATACGGCTTCGAAGCAATGGGGAGTAAAGCTGTCATCACCGTCCAAAAAGGCAATATAGGGTGCTGTTGCAAACGTCAGTCCGTGATTTCTAGGACTCGACGGAGTCTTGGCATCATTGTTGAGCACCGGTGTGAGCACATTGTCATAACCCTCAAACATCGCGGGGACTTCTGTGAGATAGTGCTCCTCACAGTTATGAAGGACAACAATCCACTGGATGTTCTCAAAACCAATTGTCTGGGACATAACGGAATCACATGCCACCCGAAACATATCAAGATCCACATTGTGAAACGGTGTTATTACCGAGATTTTGTAGTCGTTTTGGCCCATGATGACACCCCTGTTTCCTTTTAGACAGCGCAAAGCTGATGGAGGGGCATTACCCCTCCATCAAGAGCATTCCTTTGCAAATCCCGCCGTTTACCTGCCTTTACTGATATACACATGCTCGCCCAGTGCGGCGACGGGTAGCCGCTGCTGGTGGATTCTATCATTTCAGTGGCGATTTTTGACCATCATTTCTCGGTCATCGTGCTCTATGAATAGGCAAACGTAAGGTGCACATGAGCAGACTGAGTTGTGCCTCAGCCTGCTCTAAATTGTGGCCAAGCCAGTTGTACCTTGCATCTCAATGGTGCTTAGCTTGCGGGAAAGCTTGCGGTAGTTT
>JAFUCQ010000040.1 GCA_017459605.1 Atopobiaceae bacterium | reverse complement strand
GCATAAGGCTTGCTGGCTTTATTGCACTGGGGTATCGTCCAATGGCTAGGACATCGGTTTTTGGTGCCGAGTATGAGGGTTCGAATCCTTCTACCCCAGCCACTGTTAATCTAGGTCGCCCACGTGGCGACCTTTTTTGTTTTGTTCAATCTCTCATTGCATCTCGTTAAGGAAAAGGCGACCACAGCTGGCCGCCTCCCCAGCCCTGGGTTCCGTAGAACACCAGACCATTTCCCATACATAATATACTCAGTTCTACAATCCTTGAGCAATACTGATTTTAATGAGCAATAGCAGTTATTCAAAGATAAATAAGGGACACGAACTTCTTATGTTCATATCTTGAATCGACAAGGTCATTCTCAATCGGCCAAGCTTTCTTTGTCTCGTCGAGTCCTTGGTAGGTTATGATGGTTAAGCAATCACCCCATCCGTAATCGTCGCGTAAATGAACTTCCCAACTCTTTTGGAGGCTATGACATGCCCGTCAACGCTGTCATCCTCGCTGCTGGCGAGGGTACGCGCATGAAGTCAAAAAAACCCAAAGTATTGCACGAAATTCTCGGCCGATCACTCATTGAGTGGTCGGTCTTTTCAGCTCGCGAAGCAGGAGCAGAGCGCATCATCGTTGTCGTTGGACACGGTGCAGACCAAGTACGCGAACGCCTTGCCAACCAAAGCGATGTTGAGTGCATTGAGCAAACCGAACGCCTTGGCACCGGACATGCCGTCCGCACGGTATGCGACGCCATTGGCGGCTTTAGTGGCCCTACCGTGGTGCTATATGGTGACACACCGCTCGTTCGGGGTGAAACCATCCGTGCACTCATCGATGAGACCCGCGCTCACCACAACGCCTGCACGCTGCTCAGCATGCGCCCAGGCGACCCTTCAGGATACGGTCGCATTGTTCGCAGCGAGTCTGGCGAGCTCGAAGCCATCATCGAGGACAAAGACTGCACGCCTGAACAGCACGAGCAACTCACTGAGTGTAACTCGGGAATCTACTGTTTTTGCGGCGGACGTCTCACCCAAAACATCACCAAACTCACCACCAACAACGCCCAAGGTGAGTATTACATCACCGACATGGTGGGAGTTTATCGCGAGATGGGCGAACCCGTGGCAGCGCTTCTGGCAGATGATTACACCGAGCTTCTCGGCGTTAACTCGCGCTCCCAACTGAGCATGGCTGGCCGCATCATGCAAAGTCGCATCAACGCGCGTCTCATGGATGAGGGCGTTACCATGATGGCGCCTGAGCTGGTGTGGGTGGGACCTGACGTCACGGTGGGACAAGACACCGAACTTCTCCCCATGACCATGCTCATGGGCACCACCAGTATTGGCACGGACTGCGTTATTGGTCCCAATACGCGCCTCACCGACTGCGAGATTCACAACAATGTGCACCTCGAGGAGGTTGTGGGCATTCAGGCTGTGGCTGAAGACGGAGCCGACGCTGGTCCTCGCGCGTATCTGCGAGCAGGTACTCACCTTGGTCCCAAAGCCCATGTTGGCACTCACGTTGAGCTCAAAAACTCCTATGTTGGAGCTGGCTCGAAAGTTCCGCATCTCTCCTATATTGGAGACACCACCATGGGTGAGGGAGTCAACATTGGTGCGGGTTCAATTACCTGCAATTATGATGGCAAGAACAAGCACAAGACCACCATTGGTAACCGCGTGTTTGTGGGTTCAGACACCATGATGGTTGCCCCTGTCAGCCTTGGCGATGACTCAGTTATTGGCGCGTCAAGCTGCATCACCTCAGACGTTCCAGCAGGCGCGCTCGCGCTTGAGCGCTCACGACAAACCATTATCAAAGGGTATAGCCGCGAGAAGAAAGAGCAGGAATAATGGTCACAAAGCCAATGTATCAAGAACTCACTGGGCTTTTCGATATGAAAAAGTCCCTCAAGCTCTACACCGGGACTTGCAATCCCGCGCTTGCTAAGCGGATTGCCGACATTCTCAACGTAGAGCTCCAGGGGCTCGTGCTTGAGAAGTTTGCGAATGGCGAGATTTACGCACGCTACGATGAGAGTGTGCGCGGCTCTGATGTGTTTTTCATCCAGTCGGTGGGCGGACTCAATGTCAACGATGCCCTCATGGAAGTGCTTATTGCCTGCGACGCCGCCAAACGTGCAAGCTGCCGCACCTTTACCGCAGCGCTTCCCCACTACGGCTACGCTCGTCAGGACAGAAAAGCAGCGCCACGCGAGCCCATTACTGCACGTCTCGTTGCCAATCTGCTCGAAGCTGCAGGATGCGATCGCGTGATTACCCTCGATTTACACCAAGGACAGATTCAGGGCTTCTTTGACATTCCGGTCAACCACCTCACAGCACTCCCCCTCTTTGCCGAGTATTACAAAAAGAAGGGCTTGGATTGGGACAACACCGTGGTTGTCTCGCCCGATGTGGGCCGTGCAAAGGCCGCCAAGAAGCTCTCTGACATGCTGGGATGCGAGCTGGCAATCGCACACAAGGGTCGCCCCAAACACAACATGGCCGAGGTCATGGCGGTCATTGGTAACATCAAGGGTAAGAACTGCATCATCAACGACGACATTATTGATACCGCAGGCACTCTTGTCGCGTCGGTCAACGAGCTCAAAAACCAAGGTGCTGGCCCCATTTACGTGGGAGCAACTCACGGCATCTTCTCTGGCCCTGCAATTATTCGCTTGGCAAATGCCCCTATCGAGGAGTGCGTGGTCACCGATTCGGTGCCTTGCGAGGCTATCAATGCGGTCTCGTACGTTAAACAAATCTCAGTTGCAGGCGAGTTTGCCGAGGCAATCTACCACATCTTTACCAATACATCAGTCTCGGGCATGGTGGGGGCCGACCTCAACCTGTAGGAGACTCAAGGAAGGTACAGAAACGCAGGGATGCACATGGAACAACCCGAACGGATTTCTCTGGTTGTAGGGCTGGGAAATCCAGGTGAACAATACGCCAATACGCGCCACAACGCTGGCTACGCCACAATCGATGTGCTTGCTGAGCGCTTCGGCGCGCGATACTGGAAAAGCCAAGCAGGATGCATGGCCGCCGTTGTAAAACATGGCGGCTCTGAGCTTGTCCTTGCTAAACCGCAGAGTTTCATGAACACCTCGGGAGGGCCAGTTGCCCAGCTCTGCTCGGCATACGGGGTTTCGGCAGATGAGCTTCTCGTTATCCATGACGAGCTGGACATTCCCGCGGGCGACGTTCGTGTCAAGCTTGGTGGAGGCGCCGGTGGTCACAACGGCATCAAGTCGATTATGGACAAGCTTGGTAGTCCCGATTTTACGCGCGTCCGTTTGGGCATTGGCCGTCCGCCTGGGCGTATGGATCCCGCGGATTTTGTGTTGCGCCAGCTCAAGGGCTCAGATGCTGATGACTTTGCCATCGCTGCCCAACTTGCAGCAGACGCTGTTGAAGCGTGTATCAGCGATGGCGTTATAGTGGCGCGCGACAAATTCAATGGACTTCATCGCGAGCAGGGCTAATTGCATAAGCTGCCAACTCCTCAGACGTTGCTTTGAATCGCTTTGTGCCCTCACAAAAAGGCTACTTGCATGAGGTAGCGGCCTTATCTATAGCTGGTTTCACTCGTAGATTTAGATAGGGCGTCCTATTGGGCATCTTATTGGTATTTAGCTGGCATTAATTTGCATAGATTCAAACAGATACGTCCACTTGTTATTGCAAATGTGTAAAATAACTACGGTGCAAAATGACTGGCTTTGAGTCTCATTGGCTAGGGGTTAAGCCAGTCTTGTAGGTGCTGTCCTGTGTCGTGCTTTTCTCAGAATTGCAAGCAGGACTGTGCCTTTTGGTGCAGGACGAGTCAGGAGAGGAGACTGATGCATGTCCTATAGGATTCTGGAGAAGCAGCAATACTCGGAGAAGGTGTTTAAGTTCCGCATCGATGCTCCGAAAATGGCTGCCCATGCCAAGGCCGGCCAGTTTTTGATGGTTCGAGCCAACGAGTGTGGCGAGCGTGTCCCATTCACGTTTGCAAATTGGAACGCAGATGAAGGTTGGGTTGAGTTCATCTTCATGGTGGTTGGTAAAACCACCCAGATGCTCTCAAGCTACGAGGTTGGCGACGAGATTCTCGACGTCACTGGTCCTCTCGGCCAGCCCACCGAAATCGACGAGGGTCGCTGGTGTGTCATTGGCGGAGGCGTTGGTCTTGCCATTGCCAATCCCGTTGCCCGCCAGATGGTCGAGGCGGGTCGTGAGGTCCACGTTATCATGGGCGCTCGCACCAAAGACCTGCTGCTACTCGAAGATCAGTTCAGGAGCTTCCTTGATGACGACCATCTTCACATCACCACGGATGACGGCTCCTATGGCGAGCAGGGCGTTGTCACCGCGCCGCTCGAGCGCCTGCTTCAGGAAAAAGCTGTTGACCACGTCTTTTGCGTTGGTCCCGTACCCATGATGAAGTTCTCCGCGCTTACCGCCGAGAAGTACAACACCCCCATCATCGCCAGCTTGAATCCCATCATGGTTGATGGAACGGGTATGTGCGGTTGCTGCCGTGTTGAGGTTGGTGGCGAAACTAAGTTTGCCTGCGTTGACGGTCCCGACTTTGACGCGACACAGGTTAACTGGGCAGACCTGCAGATGCGCCAAGCGGCGTATCGCACGGAAGAGGGCGAGTCCCTCAAAGCTTTTGAGGAGGGGAGCTGCTCATGCCAGAAGTAAATGGTCGTTATATTCCTAATGCAAAGGCACCGCGTGTGCCAGACAACGAAGAACCCGCTGCTGAGCGCGCGTGCGATTTTCGTCCCGTAGACAAGGGCTATACCAAGGAGATGGCAATTGAGGAGGCCAATCGCTGCCTCAACTGCAAAAAGCCGCTCTGCGTAGACGGATGCCCTGTCAACATCAAGATTCCGCAGTTTATCGAGGCTATTCGTGCCGAGGAGTTTGGTCGTGGCCTCGATATTATCCGCGAGGACTCCATGCTTCCTGCTATCTGCGGACGTGTGTGTCCGCAGGAGAGTCAGTGCGAGGGCGTGTGCATCCTCAACAAGAAGGGTAATCCCATTGCCATCGGTCAACTTGAGCGCTTCTTGGGCGACCAGCCTGAGCTGGGAAGCACGCCTAAGATTGCTCCCAAAAACGGCAAGAAGGTCGCGGTAGTTGGTAGTGGCCCGTCGGGTATCACCTGCGCAGGTGAGCTTGCGCGCAACGGCTTTGAGGTCACCGTCTTTGAGGCGTTCTTCACCGGCGGCGGCGTTCTTGTGTACGGCATTCCTGAGTTCCGTCTACCCAAGGCCGTCGTCAAACGCGAGATTGATGGTTTGACTGAGCTTGGCGTGAAGTTTGAGTACAACTCAGTCGTTGGTCGTATCACCACCGCCGACGAACTTTTTGAAGAGGGCTACGACGCCATCTACATTGCAACGGGCGCTGGCTTGCCCAAGTTCCTGAACGTTCCGGGTGAGAACCTGCCCAAGGTATTCTTTGCAAACGAGTACCTCACGCGCGTTAACCTCATGCGCGCCAACGAGTTCCCCGAGTTTGACACCCCCACCAAGCATGGCAAGAACGTCGTGGTCTTTGGCGGCGGCAACGTAGCCATGGATGCAGTACGCACCGCCAAGCGCCTTGGTGCTGAGCGTGCCATTATCGCTTATCGCCGCACTGAAGAAGAGATGCCTGCTCGTCGCGCTGAGCTGCATCAAGCCAAGCAAGAGGGCGTTGAGGTTATGCCTCTCGTCGCACCACTTGAGTTCATTGCTGGCGAAGATGGCAATGTTGCTTCTGTTCGCGTTCAGCGCTGCGAACTTGGTGAGCCCGACGAGAGTGGTAGGCGTCGTCCAGTACCTATCGAAGGTGCTATCGAGGAGATTCCCTGCGACGTAGCCATCTCTGCTATTGGCACCAACGCCAATCCCTTTGCCGAGCTCATTGGTGGCATGGAGCTCAACAAGTGGGGCTACATTGTGGCGAACGAAGAGACCGGTGCAACGAGTAATCCTCGCATCTGGGCAGGTGGCGACATCGTCACCGGTGCCGCTACCGTCATCTTAGCGATGGGTGCGGGAAAGAAAGCTGCAGCTGATATCACCGAGAAGCTTGGTGCATAAAGAGCGAAAGCAATCGGTTCTGTCTCGGTAGCTACTCTATCCCACTGAACAGCTAAAACAGGTCAGCTCTTTGAGCTGACCTGTTTTTTATTCGGTCTCGTGCTGAGCCTATTTCTTTTGCTCCTGCTGAGCCTTCCCTTTGGCTCCTGCTGAGCCTTTTTCCTTTGGCGGGATTGGGGGTGGTTTGCTATGAACTTGGCATGAGTCTCGTGACTTAGCATGACTTGCCGTGGCCTGGAGTAGCTTGGAGTAGCTTTGCGTGAGTTTGGGGTGAGTTGGGGTAACTTAGCATGAGTTACCGTGACACAAAAAACAGCTCTCCGTGCCACTTTTTTGCGATTTTCTGTGCTTTAGAGATGCCCTCTGGAGCACCCTCTATTAAGGGACCCATATTTAACTGCAGCGTTGCGAGTGCTGTGTTTCCCGGGTAGCAAAACCGCACCCCCTATCCGCAGAAAATCGCAAAAATGTGTCACGCCGAGAGCTTTTTGCTGTTACAATTCGTTCTCTAGTATTCTCTAGTGTGTTAGCGTCAAGCTAAAATCGCCACACCCAAGTCAGAGATAAATCGCCAATCCCAGCCAAATTAATTTCGCCAATACGCCAGCGATTGCGATTCTTTCTATACTTCTAAAACTCGATGAATTTAACTATTCATCTTAATTGCCGAGGGCGACGATTCCACCGAGAAGATTTCCAGCTCCGCCCCGCGAAAACTCGCCCCTTTCATCATGAATACCGAAGCACGGTCGAACAGGCGGTCAAGCGTACAGAGCAAGGTATCGTCTCCTGTGAAGAACTCATCCCAGTTGTTGGTAGGTGTGTTGCTCGTAAGTATCATCGTGTTAGCACAGTCTTTTTCGTAGCGACGATCTACTATGTCGAAGAACAGATCTGTGCATGGCTTGTCAAAGGTACAGCGTCCGACTTCGTCGATAATCAGGCACGAAGGTTTGACGAGCGAAGCGACCATTCTCGAAGTGCTACCAGAATCTGCAGCTTTTTTCAGCTTGTCGCGCAGCTCGGTTGCTTTGAGGTAGTATGCCTTGTATCCTTCCAAACAGCATGCCCTGCCGTATGCTTGGGCTAGATGAGTTTTTCCTATTCCACCTGGACCGATGAAGGCGAGATTCTTCCTTGCATGCAAGTTCGAAAGCGCTGGCAACTTGCGCAGTGCCATAGCATCACGGCCGCGTATACGTTCAAAGTCAAAGTCCTCGAAGGTCTTGGGCACCTTCTGTGGTAGGCGACTCATCTTGAGCAGCGTCTCAATTACTTGCTCGTGGTGCTTGTCTGCTAAGTAGGTGAAGATTGCCTCGAGCGCCATTAGCTCGTCTTTGCCCATGTCTAGTCGCACTGCGAGTTCAGCTAGCTCTTCAGCAGACATTTCCACACCAAACGATGCACCGCGTTCGCTAATGTGTGTGTAGAGCGCCGTAGTGGAGCCTTCCATACATGGCTTGGCGCTGCTCAGTGATATTTCTCCCATCACAGCCTCCCCTCGAAGTCAAACTTGTCGAAGCCAGGCTTGCCTTTGGGCTGCTCTAACTGCGCAATTACGGTCGTGACCGGAGCGCTGGGTAGCTCTTCTGGCTGGACGTCGGCGTATTGGTCTGCACAAAAGCTGTCCGCGCGACTCCACGTGACGGGATGGACAGCCAATTCACGAGACAGGTCATCAGTGTATATGTGGATAAACTCGCCTTCCCTGCTCACCCGACAGGTCTTATTATACCAGTACGGTACACCGAAGCGACGCCCCTCGTAGCTCACAAACCCGTCGAAGCTGATGCGACGCTGCGGACACAGATACATTGCGAGCTCGTCGGTCCTGTCAATTTCGACTGTGGCAAGCAGACACTTTGCGCTATGTTCCTCTGCGGGAACGCAGTCAAGAGCTTTGCGGTAGCGTCCAGACTGCTTGGCGCACCATTGTTGTACTTGGGCGTTTAGGTCGGTGATGTTATAGAACTTGCGACCCGCCGCGAAATTGCCTTTCACGTAGGAAATCAGCCGTTCAACTTTGCCCTTTGTAAAAGGATGGTAGGGCTTGCACAACTTTGTCTTGAATCCAACACATGCCATGAAGGCAGCGTAGTCTAGCTGCCAGATGGGCTTGCCCTCAATGTCTCGCCCGGTCGTAACACTGCGCATGTTGTCTGTGAGAACGTAGTCTGGCACGCCCATAACCATAAATGCGTGCACCATCCCTATGAAGAGGTTTTCCTGGCGTGCGCTCGGGAAGAACTCGACGTAGCAGGTAGCGCAATGATGGCATATCATCGCAAAGCACGCTATCTTGAACGTAGCGCCCGTCCAGTCTTCGACCTCGATAAAGCCCCAATCCATCTGGAAAGCCTCGCCTGGCTTTGTCTTGAAACGTCTACCTCGGTTGCCTTTCGGGTCAGCCTTTG
Organism: Atopobiaceae bacterium; assembly: GCA_017459605.1. Lineage (GTDB taxonomy): Bacteria > Actinomycetota > Coriobacteriia > Coriobacteriales > Atopobiaceae > RGIG4373. The sequence continues at coordinate 24,669 of JAFUCQ010000040.1, read as the reverse complement.
CCAGTTTGCGCTTAGCGGGCACCAAGTCGACATGCGCCGCTATATAGTTCTTTACGGTGGTTTTACCACCCTTGTAGCCCTGGCCCTCGATGCGATTGAAGATGACTTCAGAGTTCGTAACACCGTCAGCAAGCAGTGCGTTTACCACGCCCTCGAATCCGCTGATTATTGTGGTTTTAGCCTTCATACCGCAGCGACCGTGTGACGTCACGATAAAGTCCTTGGCCTTGAGGGTTCTAGCTTTCGACCGTGAAAGCCCCGTTTTTCGCGAGAACTCGGCCAGATTCAACTGGTCGAGTTCGAATGAATCGCCCGCCTCGCGAGCCATCTCCTCTATAGCCTTATTTATAATTTCTTGAAGGCCAATGCGTTCATTTTCTCTATCCATAATCCTCCTTACGCTGGCGTATTGGCACAGACCAGTGTAGAGGGTTGGGAGGGCGCGTTGGCCATTTTCCCTTGACTCTAGATTGGCGATTATTGTTTGACTTTAGGTGGCGAATTTAGCTTGGCGCTAACAAGTGCTCTCTAGTGCAATGAACTCAAAGACAAAAGAGGCTCTGCATGTTAAAACTAACATACAGAGCCTCTTGTCATCCTGAGAGTACGGAGCACTGCCACAAATACTCAGCGAGACTCCCCTATTTCAAGAATACTGGCAAGTAGAGAGATTAGCCTACCTGTAAAGTGTCCACGTTGCCAGCTGACTTAGTCTTTCTTTGTGATCTGCTCATCCCACTTCTCGAGGCGCTTAGCAGCAAAGTCCTTGCCACCAAGACCAAAGGCGATAGCAGCAGCCACGCCAACGGCAGCCAAAATCACAATGAATGCTGTATTCACGATGGTCGATGCGATGTGGAGCTGGTTCAAGACCATGAAGGCACCGATAACCAAAATGGCGGCCTGAGCCATCGGAGCATACGCAGCGAAACCAGTCTTCTTGAGTGCATTAGAAGCAACAGTGCTCGCAAAGACGGCCAAACCAATGATGATAACAGCAGCTAGAGCATTGGGCAGGTAGCCAATCACGGAATTGCCGATGTTGGTGAGCACATCAAGCTTGAGGATAGAAAGCCCTTCCACTGCAAAGAAGATAATGATGAGCGCCTGAACAATAACTGCAATCACGCGAGACAGAGTCACGTTCTGGAGCTTACCGCCCATCAGCTCAGTGGCCTTGGCATCAATACCCGTTGTGGCAAGGAGCTGACCCACAATCTGAGAGGCAAGGCGAGCGATAAAAACACCAACGCCCACAATAAGAGCTGCAACAACAATGTTCGGAATGAAGGCAAATACCTGATTGAGCATGGAGATTGCAGGATCGGAGATGGCGCTGATGTTGAGTACCTGAAGGGCAATAATGATGATGGGGATAACGATAATTACGTATACAACGTACGCAAGAGTGACAGAAAGCTTGGCAGAGTCGTCAACCTGAATGCCTGCCTTGGTTTGAATCTCGTCAACACGAAGCTTGCTAAACACAGGAATGAGCAGCTGGCGAACCAAACGGGCAACCATGAAACCAACAACCAAGATGATGCCTGCGGCCAAAATGTTGGGCACATAGCCCCAGATGGTATTGAGCAAACCAAGGATGGGGGTCGCTACCGACTCAACACCAAGAGCCGAGAAGATGCCCGGAACAAAGAGCAAGAAAACCAAGAGGTAAACGAGCTTTCCAATGTAGTCAACCATATTGGTGGACTCACCACCCGTACTCTCATCTGCCTTAGTAAGAACGTCAGAGAGTTTCGTGCTGCTAATGAGCTTCATGACAAGTGCCTTTGCGATTGCAGCCACAATGAAAGCTGCAATGAGCAGGAGCACCGCCTGCACGATGGGGAGATTAAAAATTGCCATTACATCCATAGTGTTCCTTCCGTTGTCGTTGTGACCACACATATGCGAAAGCTCTCGCGAATCTACGCGAGAGCCCATCGGTGGTCAATTCCGAATTACTATACCCGTATTTTGGTGATGTCACTCAGCAGAAGGTGGATTTTGTTTACATCGGTTAACAATGTAATTATCAATGCTGGCTTTATCGGCTTGCCTTGAGACGAGCAAAGAGGTGGCTGGAGTGACGTTTCACGAAAGAAATGAATTTGCCTTCTCGATACGCAAGCTTGACGTTCTTTGATCTAATGGGAGCCAGCATGAGTTTCATCATACGTGAGTGCGGCCGAGCAAGCGCCACCGCTTGTTGTGCTCGCTCGGAGCAAATCATGGTCTCGATGCGGCTCAGTTTCTCGTCGCGTGTGAGTTCACATGCTGAATCACATACATTTTCGATACAACCAACCAAGCGCTCAATGTAGCGACGTTGAATCATCTCAACGCTGTCTGGGTCGTTTTCGAGCCCCCAATGAGCGTACAAATCGAGCATCCACGTATGCTCTTCTTCCCGCTTCTCATAAACCCCATCACGCCAGCGGCTTGTCTCGGACTCCTCGCGTGCACGAATGAAGTGATAGTAGGCTTGTTCGGTCACACCCACTCGCTCGACATCGCGGATACAGTCGATATTGAAGGGAAAATCATCCCAAAACGTTGCTTGGAAGCGAGCTTCGATGTGTTCGAGATATGCCCGCTCAAAGAGTTTGTTCCACGGCGTGTAAAGGAGATTCTGGTCAAACAGACGCCATGCCGCCTCTCGAAACTCCCGTTGAGAGCGAAATATCTGAGAAGGGCATCCTTTGTACTCGCTCAAGTGACGCTGGGATTTTCCGTAGTACGTCTCGATATAAAACGCAGCTATGGCAATTTGAAGCTTGTGGTCAACGCACAGCTTATAGAGCTCCTCGAGCATCTGCGGTTCAATCCAGTCGTCAGCGTCCATGAAGAAGATGTACTCCCCCGTTGCTCGCTTGAGTGCAGTGTTGCGTGCTGCGGGAGCTCCTTGGTTGGGCGTGTGAAGAACATCGATACGGATGTCTCGATCGGCTGCGCGGTCAGCGATGGCTGCAGATCCATCCGTGGAGCCGTCGTCAACGATAATCATTTCAAAGTCGCGCAGGGTCTGGTTTTGCACACTCTGAATCGAGCGACGAAGGTAGGAGTCTACATTGTAGACCGGCATAATAATGCTCACCTTTGGTATTCTTCGTGGCACGCTTCCTCCGTGTGCTCGCATGCGTCGAGGTCGAACATGAACTGTTGTGCGAATACCCTCTTCTCAAAAGTGCGCTGTGGGTTTCTTGGCACATTTGTGACAGAGTTTCTTCCGCAAAAAACTATGTACAAAGATAACAGGGTCGGCGCCTTCAAGGGGGGTCTGCAGGACACCGCCACAAAGGTTTCAGCTAATGCACAAATTGGGCATCCCATGGCATAAAAGCATCTGCTTCATAGTCGACACTCATGAACTCAAGTCCAGCTGCCGGTGCCGTTTGACCTGCTGCTTTTCTATCACAGGCGCTCAGTACCTGAGATACCCATGCACAATCTTTACGGCCGGTTCCCACCTCTGCAAGTGTGCCAACAATGGTGCGCACCATTGAATGCAAAAACGCGTTCGCGCAAATATCGATGTAGATAAGCTCCTCGCCCAGCTCTGAGTTGCGCCCAATATCGAGCGAGATGAGATTTCGCGTGGTCGACTTTCCAACGGCGCTGGCTACCTTACAAAAACTTGTGAAATCATGTTCGCCGATGAGCGATTGTGCAGCCTGACTCATTGCGTCGATATCGAGGGGGGTTTTGTGCCACCAGCAAAACGCTTGGGTAAGGGTGGGTCGGGTATCGCTATCTGATATACGGTAACGGTAATGACGAGCAAGCGCATCAAAGCGTGCCGAGAAGCCCGCAGGCGCTCGCATCACCTCGCGGATGGAGATGTCGTTGGAAGCAATGGCTGACAGCGCACGTTTGATACGACGAGCTTCGAGCTTGGTCTCTTCATCATAAACTGGTAGGCTCACCACTTGCCCCAGTGCATGAACGCCAGCATCGGTTCTGCCTGCACAGGTAATGTCGACTTCGCGCCGCAAGAAGGTCTCAAGCGCACGCCTGAGTTCTTTGGCAACCGTCCGAATGTGAGGTTCTTTTTGCTCAGCAAAGCCCGAGAAGTCCGTGCCGTTGTAGCCGAGGATGAGCACCATGGTTTGCTCGATGCTGGGATGTTCAACGGGAGTCTCGGCGGCTGATGCGGGCGTGGCGGCTGGCGCGGGTGTACCAGCAGCTGATGCGGGCGTCTCGGCAGTCGAGATGGGTGTCGACGTGGGTGTCTCGGCCATCGCTGTGTCCTCCTCTCAAACAGCTGAGACTACGCGAAGTTTGTTGATATCCTCACGTAAAAAAGGAGCTTCGAGCAGCTATCATATCGGTAGTGGAAAGCTTCTCTTGAAGTCAATTATCACATGAGAGCTTATAGGCTACACGATTATAAAGGCAACGTTGGGACGATTCATGTATTCAAGTTTTCGATATAGCATGGTTTATCTCATTGTTGACGTCTTTTGTATCATTCTCAGTCTGGTTGTGATATTCAATTTTAGTGACGACAGCGGAAGCGAACGTCAGGTTCGCTTCTTCAAAGGATTGCTTGTTTCGAACTTAGCTTTCAACGTGTTTGATTGCCTTTGGGCATTGCTGTTCATCAGCGAGTTGATTCCAACGAGCCCCGTGGTGCTTTCAATTGTCAATGGCATGTGTTTGGTTGCTATTGCATTTTCTGGCTTCTTTTGGTTTTGCTATACGGCTCTCACATTCAAGAGGCCCCTCACAAAACATCGTTTGTGGGTGGTTTTCTCAGCAATTCCTGTTGCGGCTACCGTTCTTGTTCATATTTTGGGTGTTGTTCTCAACCAGAACCTTTTCATTGCTGAGGACAATTCAATCTCGTACGGCATTGCGCACATGGTGATTCTGCTTATTTCGGTGCTCTACCTCATAGCAGCAGCCATCCTTTCCATACAGGCATATCGGAAATCTCGCAGTAGTGAAGAGCGCCATCGAGCTCTCATTTTTGCATCGTTTTTGATTATGCCTGCCCTTGCAGCCCCCATTGATGTCTCGCTTCCTAATACACCAATTGCGGCGGCTTCAATGTGCGTCTCGATTGTCTTTGTGCTCATGTCGCTTCAGGAGTCGCGCATATCACGCGATGCTTTGACGAGCCTCAACAACCGACGGCGCACGGATATCTACTTGGAAGATTCGCTGCTCAATGCATCTGAAAAGCAACCGGTGGAACTGTATGTTATCGATATGGATGGATTCAAAAACATCAACGATCAATTTGGACACCTCGAGGGCGATCGTGCGCTTCAGCTAATGGCGCGAGCTCTGCAGAAAACGTCCGAGCGTGTTGATGCTTTTGCTGGCCGTTGGGGCGGAGACGAGTTTGTACTGATTCGTACACGGCTTGGTTCGCGCACCCCTGAAGAGATTATCGAGCTAGTTCACGAGAACCTCACGGATGTTGTAGCACAGGCTGATGTTCCCTATAAGCTTGCGTGCAGTGTGGGCTATGCCGAGACAAAATCGCCGCAAACAACACGCTCTGAGTTGGTTGCTTTGGCAGACGAAATGCTCTACCTCACCAAGCGAGCAAATCGGGATCTGGCGTAGGCCCGTGAGGGTGACGGGCAGCGGTTGCTCGCGGTGTATTGTGTGGTTCGGTGCGGTACGCGTTGCTGTGGGAAGTGCCACTTGCGGCCATCGTACGCGGCGTGATTCGGTGGGGTACGCTTTGTCGCGGGAAGCTGCGGCAGTAGTGGGAGTTGCGGGAGCTGTCGCTTGTAGCGGGTGTTGCGGCCAGTTGCGGGTGTTGCGGCATTGTTGCGGGAGCTGTCGCTTGTAGCGGGTGTTGCGGCCAGTTGCGGGTGTTGCGGCCTAGTAACCATGCACTTTTTTCGATTTACTCGTACTGTTAAAGAATTTGTCCGAATAGTTTGTAAAATGTGTATGATTCCCAAAATATGATTCATACACATTTTGCTCATTATTCGTACTTTTATTTTAAAAGTACGAATAATGCCTTCTGAGTGTATGATTCGGAAGCATGCTTATGGCTGCGAGGTATGTAACGCACTCAACATGGATGGTGTGTGCATGGGATGTGATGTCCACAAGGTGGGATGGTGTGTGCACGGGATGTGACATGTGTGGTAGATGATAAGCGCTGTGTATGACACGAAAACGCAGCATGCATGGATAGGCGAGACACATGAAAAGAGGACTTACCACGGAGATAAGTCCTCTATTTTTCCCTATTGCAAGTGTACAAGCACGGATGCGCTGGTAATTGTACGCTCGTGCAAAGTACGCTGAGCAACAACTGATGCCACAGGCTCAGGATTTCATGCGCCGTGGATTACTCCTCAGCAGCAGGCTCCTCTGCAGGCTCCTCTGCTGCAGGCTCCTCTGCAGGCTCCTCTGCTGCAGGTGCTTCCTCTGCAGCGGTCTCAGCTGCCTCTTCTACAGCCTCTGCTGCTTCGTCGGCGGCAGTCTCAGCAGCTTCGGCAGCCTCTTCGGTTGCCTCAGTAGCGGCATCCCCAGCAGCGTCCGCTGCCTCTTCAGCAGCCTCAGTTGCTTCCTCTGCGGCGGCCTCGGCTACCTCAGCAGCTTCGTCAACAGCAGCCTCTGCGGTCTCCTCAGCAGCCTCGACAGCCTCATCTGCCTTCTCGACCTTCTTGACCGGCTTGACGGAGGTTTGCTCCTTCTTGACCTTCGGCGTTACTGACTCGGTCACCATCTCAATAATGACCATCTCGGCGTTATCACCTTTGCGGCGACCAAGCTTCATGATGCGGGTATAGCCACCATTGCGATCAGCCCACAGGCCCTGCTCGGCCTTCTGGAAGATCTCGCCGACCAAAGCTGCGTCGCCAACCTTCTTGATGGCAAGACGGCGGGCTGCAAGATCTCCGCGCTTGGCCCATGTCACAACGCGATCAACATCGCCACGGATGGCCTTAGCACGCGGCAGCGTGGTCTTGATGCGGTCATTTGCCAAAAGTGCCTGCACAAGACCCTTTTTGATGGCCTTGGTGTGGCTCGCATCAGTTCCGAGCTTCATACCGCTCTTCTTATAGTGTCTCATCTCTCGTCGCTCCTATGCGAATCACGTGCGCCGATGCTAGGGCTTGAGGCCCAGACCCATCGACTCGAGCTTATCTTTTACTTCCTCGATAGACTTCACGCCGAAGTTACGAATGTTCAGCAGGTCATTCTCCGAGAAATCTACGAGCTGGCGAACCTCATGGATGCCAGCACGCTTGAGGCAGTTGTACGAACGGACCGACAAGTCAAGGTCTTCAATCTGGCGGTTGAGCTCAGAGTTATCCTCGTCCTCACCCGTAGCAAAGATTGAAACCTCCTCAGCCTGCTCACCCTCATCAGACAGGGCCATAAAAGCACCCATGTGCTGGTTGATGATGTTGGCAGACTCAACAACAGCCTCGATAGGGGTTATAGCCCCGTTGGTCTCGACCTCGAGAATGAGGCGGTCGTAGTCGGTGTGCTGGCCTACGCGGCAAGGCTCAACTGACTTAGCGCAGCGACGCACGGGCGAGAAGAGCGAGTCAACATGGATGATACCGATGGGATCATCTGCGCGCTCATTCTCTGCACCAGAGACATAGCCGCGGCCAATGCCAATACGCATCTGCATCTTGAGATGTGCGCCTTCTGCGAGCGTACAAATCTTATGGTCAGGATTGACGAGCTCAAACTCAGCAGGAACCATGAAGTCCCCACCCGTAACCACGCACGGACCATCAACGTTGATGGAAGCGGTAGCCTCGTCACCTGTACCGTTAGAGCTAAATACAAGCTCTTTGACGTTCAAAACGATATCGGTGACATCTTCATAGACGCCCTCAATCGTCGAAAACTCATGCTGCACGCCATCAATCTGGATGGCCTGAACAGCTGCTCCCGCAAGGGAAGAAAGCAACACGCGGCGAATCGAGTTACCGAGGGTGTCACCATAGCCACGCTCGAGCGGCTCTACAGTAACACGGCTTAGGCAGTCGTTGACCTCCTCGACAGCCACTTGAGGCTTGATGAAATCGGACATGTAAACCTCCAACAAAAAAGGGTTACTTGGAGTAGAGCTCGATGATGAGCTGTGGATTGATAGTTTCGCTGGTAATCAGGTCAATTTGATCTCTGACCGGAAGCTGCAAAACTGAACCCTGGAGCTTTTCAATGTCGACCTCAAGCCAGCCAGGAACAGCTACATGTTCGCTTGCGATGATTGCCTCCTTGATGGGAAGCAGGTTCTTGTACTTGGGTCCAACAGCAACCAAATCGCCGGGTTTCACGCGATATGACGGGATGTCAACGCGACGACCATTAACGGTGATGTGACCGTGGCGTACTGTCTGGCGAGCCTCTTTACGTGTACGAGCAAAACCAAGCCTGAACACAACATTGTCGAGACGGGTCTCGAGAATAATCATGAGGTTGTCGCCGGTAATGCCTTCCAGGCGGCGGGCTGCATCGTAGTAGCCATGGAACTGCTTCTCAAGAACGCCATAGATGAACTTGGCCTTCTGCTTCTCACGAAGCTGCAGACCATACTCACTCATCTGACGACGAGAGCGCCTGGGCTGGCGGTTACTCTTCTTGTTGAGCCCCATAATGGAGGGCTCGATATCGAGTGCCCTGCACCTTTTCAGGACAGGGGTCCTATCCACTGCCATGCTGGTTTCCTCTCTTCACTACACGCGACGACGCTTGCACGGACGGCAACCGTTGTGCGGAATGGGGGTCTTGTCCTGAATGCTCGAAACCTCGAGGCCTGCTGCCTGAAGTGAGCGAATAGCGGTCTCGCGACCAGAGCCGGGGCCCTTTACGAACACCGATACCTTGCGAAGGCCATGCTCCATAGCTGCCTTTGCACAGGCCTCAGCAGCCATCTGAGCTGCAAAGGGGGTGGACTTACGAGATCCCTTGAAACCAACAGTACCAGCCGACTGCCAAGCAATGACATTGCCCTGGGGGTCGGTGATAGAAACAATGGTGTTGTTAAAGGTGCTCTTGATGTGGGCCTGGCCCACAGCGATGTTTTTACGGTCGGCACGACGGACGCGCGTCGACGTTGTTTTCTTAGCTGCCATGTCTCAGACTCCCCTTACTTGTTCTTCCTACCGCCGACTTGACGACGCGGACCCTTGCGGGTGCGCGCGTTGGTGTGCGTACGCTGGCCGCGGGTCGGGAGTCCCTTACGATGGCGAAGGCCGCGATAGCAGCCAATCTCCATGAGGCGAGCAACATTTTGCCTACGATCGCGGCGAAGGTCGCCCTCGATTACGTAGTGCTCATCGATAAAATCACGCATGCGTGTGACCTCTTCTTCAGTAAGGTCACGGACGCGAGTTGATGGATCGACTCCACAACCCTCACAAATCTTGGTTGCGCGGGTGCGGCCGATGCCAAAGATGTAAGTCAGACCAATCTCAACACGCTTCTCGCGCGGTAGGTCGACACCATGAATACGGGCCAACTGCGGTCTCCTCTCTTAGCCCTGGCGCTGCTTGTGGCGCGGATTGTCGCAAATGACAAGAACTCGTCCATGACGACGGATAATCTTGCATTTGTCGCACATCTTCTTGACAGAAGGACGTACCTTCATCGTTCTCCCTCTCTTTAAGAGCCTGTCCGAACGTATATACTCGCCCAGCCGCTGGCGTTAATTCCCGAGGCTGATTCATCCAACACACCTCAGCCACAGGCTGCGACCAACGTGTATCAGACATGCTGGTAAACCAGCATACCGCCCGAAGGCGGCATGAGACTATCGCCTACTTATAACGGTAGGTGATGCGTCCAAGCGAAAGGTCATAGGGAGAAATCTCGACTACAACCTTGTCTCCAGGAAGGATGCGAATATAGTTCATACGAATCTTTCCCGAAATTACGCAGAGAATGGTGTGCCCGTTTTCGAGTTCGACTTTGAACATGGCGTTGGGAAGGGGCTCTACTACCGTTCCCTCTAGCTCGATGGCATCTTCCTTCTTCACGTGCTGTTACCTTTCTTCGTACTGACAGCAACTGTTCATAATAGCGAAAGTGCACCATTCAGTCCACGGAAACTTTACTCGTGCACTAAACGTACGCTTTTCGCCGTTTGGCCTTATGCGTAGCCTCCCTCAAGAGGACACCACGGGCCTTCATCATCTTGGGTTAAAACCACGGGACCATCTTTGGTGATAGCCACGGTGTTTTCATAATGAGCAGCTGGTGAGCCGTCTGTCGTGACAACCGTCCAACCGTTGCTCAGTGTTTTGCAGTCATAGCCGCCCAGAGTAATCATGGGCTCGATGGCAATGACCATACCTTCTGTGAGACGAACACCACGACCGCGCTTACCGTAGTTGCGCACACTTGGATCTTCGTGCATGGTGTGACCAACGCCGTGTCCAGTGTAATCACGCACTACACCATAGCCGTGACGCTCGGCAAGTTCTTGAACCGCATATCCAATGTCGCCAACGCGGTTGCCCGGCACTGCCATTTCTATGGCAGCCTTCAAGCAATCGAAGGTAATCTCACACAAAGCCTTTGCCTCTTCGCTGGGCTTTCCACAGAAGAAAGTCCATGCGTTGTCTCCTACCCAGCCATCAACCACAGCACCGGTGTCAATGGAGACAAGATCTCCCTCTTCCAAAATGGCCTCAGGAGACGGAATCCCGTGAACAACCTGCTCATTAACACTCGAGCAGATAGTTCCGGGAAAACCGTTGTAACCCTTAAATGCGGGGATACCTTTATGCAGACGAATGAAGCCCTCGGCAATGCCGTCGAGCTCTAGGGTTGAAATACCCGGTTTAACATGGGCACCAACACGGCGCAGCGCCTGCTTAGACAGGCGCCCCGCAGCTTTCATCTGTTCAATTTCTTCAGGAGTCTTGATGTGAATCATGGTCAGACGTGTTCCTTAGAGGCCGAGCAGGTTCTTCACGTCGACATAGACCTCATCAACCGGACGGTCACCGTCGACCTCCATCAAAATGCCCTGACCGCGATAGTACTCAACGAGCGGAGCAGTCTGGCTTTGATAGACGTCGAGACGGTTCTGGACGGTCTCGGGTTTGTCGTCATCGCGCTGATGCATCTCGCCACCGCAGTTTGGGCATGACTCATGCTTGGTGCTGCCGGTAAAGCCGCATGCACGGCAGGTGCGACGAGAACTCAGGCGCTCGACAATAACATCGGGCTCAACAGCAACGAGCAGTGCTGAATCAAGCGGCTTGCCCAATTCGCTCAGCTCAGAATCAAGCGAGACAGCCTGTGCAGTATTTCTTGGGAAGCCATCCAAGATGAAGCCTTCCTGGCAGTCATCGGCAGCAAGGCGCTCCTTGACAAGGTCGATAACCAGCTCATCAGGAACAAGCTCGCCTGCATCCATGTAGCCCTTGGCCTTAATGCCAAGCGGACTTTGAGCCTTAACCGCAGCACGAAGCAAATCGCCTGTCGAGATATGGGCAATGCCATAATCGGCTACGAGCTTTTGTGCCTGTGTACCTTTTCCAGCGCCAGGTGCGCCGAGCAAAACGATGTTCATGGCCACTCCCCTTCTTACTTAAAGATTCCGCCGTAATCGTGCATCTTGAGCTGACTCTCAATCTGCGACATAGTGTCGAGGGCAACGCCAACCATAATCAGGATGGACGTTCCGCCGAAGGTTTGAACGAGCTGGTTGTTGGTGAACGCAAAGATGATGGCAGGAACAACAGCGATGAAAGCCATCAGTAAAGCGCCCGGAAGTGTGATGTGATCGAGCGTATTTTTGATGTATGACGCGGTGGCAGCACCAGGACGAACGCCTGGAATAAAGCCACCCTGCTTGCGCAGGTTATCTGCCGTCTCATCAGGATTGAACACCATAGAAGTGTAGAAGTATGCGAAAAACACGATGAGCAGCAGGGTCAAAATCCAGTTGAGCCAACCGTTAGACACCGCATTTGCAAACGCATTAATCCAGCCCACATTGGGGAAGAAGACAGCGATTTGTGCCGGAAAGTACAGAATGGCACTTGCAAAGATGATAGGCACGACGCCAGCAGTGTTGACCTTAATGGGCAGATAGGTAGACTGACCACCCATCATCCTGCGGCCAACAACACGCTTTGCGTACTGCACCTGAATGCGCCTTTGTCCACGCTCGATGTAAACGATGATGGGGATGATTGCCACCACTGCAATGATGACCAAGATAGACAGCAGCATGCCGTTGTCTGATCCCAACACCGACTGGAGAAGCGAGGTAGGAATACCACTCATGATGTTGGCAAAGATGATGAGTGACATACCGTTGCCAATACCGCGTTGAGTGATGAGCTCGCCAAACCACATGATGATGATGGCACCAGTAAGCATGGTCACTACAGCGACAATATCCATCAGAAACTCGGGATAACCCGTACCTGCAAAGCTAATGCCATAGGTAGAGCTCTTAAACAAGAAGAGATATCCAATAGCGTTGAGCAGAGCGAGTGCCACGGTGAAGTAGCGGGTGTACTGGGTAATCTTGCGACGTCCTGCCTCGCCCTCTTTGGCAAGGTTAGCAAGCGAGGGAACAACGCTCTGCATCATCTGCATAATAATCTGCGCTGTGATGTAGGGCATGATTCCAAGACAGAACACTGACATACGTGAGAGTGCGCCGCCAGAGAAGAGGTTCAGGACTGCCAATGCACTCGTGCCGTCGGTCGACGTTTGATACGCCTCGAGCATCTGCCTAAAGGGGATGCCCGGAAGCGGAACGTAAGCGCCGAGACGATAGAGCACGATAATGGCTATCGTGAACAGCAGCTTCTTCCTCAAGTCAGGAAGGCGAAACGCATTTGCGATTCCTTCTAGCACGGGAGCTCTACCTTTCCACCGGCTGCCTCAATTTTTGCCTTTGCAGAGGCAGAAACCTTATCGACCTTGACGGTAAGCTTCTTAGCAAGCTCGCCGTCGCCCAACACCTTAACCGGCGTTGTGTCGTACTTGATGATGCCTTTGGCAACCAGAGCCTCAGCGTCTACTGTGTCGCCATCCTCAAAGTAGGCATCGAGACGTGCCACGTTGACAGGCGCATACTCGACACGATTGCGATTCTTAAAACCGGGGAGCTTGGGCAAACGCATTGCCAGAGGCTGCTGTCCGCCTTCAAATCCTGCTCCCTTGCCACCGCCAGAACGCGACAGCTGACCCTTATAACCACGGCCGGCAGTAGTGCCGGTACCAGAGGAGTTACCGCGACCAAGGCGCTTACGAGCCTTCTTGGCACCCTCGGCTGGCTTCAAATCATTGAGCTGCATGTCTTGGACTCCTAGTTCTCAACAACGTCGACAAGGTGCTTCACCTTGAAGATCAGTCCACGGATGCTCTCGTTGTCAGGCTGCTCGACGACGTCGCCGATCTTGCGAAGACCAAGGGCCCTGCAGGTTGCAGTCTGATCTTTCTTCACGCTCGCAACGGCACTGCGCACGAGCTTAATGGTGAGGGACTTTGCCATCGTTAGTCCTCCTTCCCGACAAACATCTCAGCAACGCTGATGCCGCGACGCTCGGCGGTTTCCTCGGGGCTCGAAAGCTCCTTGAGACCCTCAGCTGCTGCCTTGATGATGTTGAGTGCGTTGTTTGTCCCCAAGGACTTAGAAAGCACGTTCTTGATGCCTGCAAGCTCGAAGAGGGGGCGCACCGCACCTCCGGCGATAACACCAGTACCTTCGACTGCCGGCTTGATAAGCACGCGGCCTGCGCCATAGTGACCTTCAACTGCGTGCGGGATTGAACCATCCTCGGTAACGGGTACCTTAAACATGTTCTTCTTGGCGTCGTCGACGCCCTTCTGAATTGCCAGGGGTACTTCGGTGGACTTGCCCATACCAACACCGACGTTGCCTTTGCCATCGCCAACAACAACGAGGGCTGCCAAAGAATAACGACGGCCACCTTTCACAACCTTGGAGACGCGGTGGATGAAGACGACGCGCTCTTGAAGGTCGGACTCCTCCTGACGCCTGCGATCTCGTTCACGAGCCATTACATATCCTCCTAGAACTTCAGACCCGCGGAGCGGGCACCGTCTGCGAGAGCCTTGACACGACCATGGTAAATACGGCCACCGCGGTCAAACTGAACCTCGGTGACACCAGCCTCGACGGCTCGCTTTCCCACAATCTGTCCCACGAGCTCAGCTGCCTCTTTGTTGGAGCCAAGCTTGCCTGTGGCGCGAAACTCAGGGTCAAGCGTCGAGCAGGTGCAGATGGTCTTGCTGTCAACGTCGTCGATAACTTGCGCATAGATGTGCGCATTTGTGCGATGCACAGACAGGCGCGGACGCTCTGCTGTGCCGAAGATCTTGGAGCGGACCCTACACTCACGGCGTTTAAGGGCCGCCTTCTTCGCCTTCTGTTTGTTCATTAACATCTCCTTGTCAATGCCGCCACCTGACAGGGTGGAGGTCTTGCCCTCAATACGAGGGGTTACTTAGCAGCCTTACCAAGCTTCCTACGTACGTACTCACCCTCATAGCGAATACCTTTGCCCTTGTAGGGCTCGGGCGGACGCTTCTTGCGAATCTCAGCAGCAATTTGGCCAACTTGCTCCTTATTGATGCCTGAGACGGTGATGTGCGTGTTGTCAGGAACCGTAAACGTAATGCCCTCGGGTGCCTCGACAATAACAGGGTGAGAATAGCCGAGCGCAAGCTCAAGCGTGGAACCCTTGAGGGTTGCACGATAACCAACGCCGATAAGCTCGAGCTTCTTCTCATAGCCCTCAGACAGGCCGATGAGCATGTTGTTGATGAGGGTGCGGGTCAGACCGTGCTGAGAGTTTGCCTCGCGGCTGTCATTGACGGTCTCTACCACAATCTCTGTAGCCTCCTGCTTGATCTGGATGAGATCTGAGAAGGTACGGGTGAGCTCGCCTTTGGAGCTCTTGGCACTTACGGTGGTGCCATCTACTGTCACAGTAACCCCGGCGGGAATCTGGACAGGCATTTTTCCGATACGAGACACGGTATCTCCTTTCCTTGTCCTGCCGAGTGTTACCAGATATAGGCGATGACCTCGCCGCCAACGCCAGCTTTGCGGGCGTCACGGTCGCACATAACGCCCTTGGAGGTCGAGATGACCGCCGTGCCAAGACCGCCAAGAACACGCGGCAGGTCTTCTGCAGAGCTGTAAATGCGAAGTCCGGGCTTTGAGATGCGCTTAATACCCTTGATGACCTTGTTCTTGTTGCGCTTGTCGCCATACTTCAGCTGGACATGGAGGGTCTTTTGAGGATGGGTTTCCTCAATCTCATAGGACTTGATGTAGCCCTCCTCCAAAAAGACGCGAGCCAGCTCAGCGAGGACCTTGCTCGACGGCATGGAGACCTCGTCTTTGCCAGCGGAATTTGCGTTGCGAATTCGCGTCAACATATCCGCAATTGGATCGGTTACGTTCATTTAGCTTCTCCTTCGTTAGAGATGAAACCAGCGTGTTGGTTCGTTCTCACCCTTAGCAAGAACGCCTGACGCGCGGAAGCTCCGTCGTTTGCGCTCAACTGAGCGGGTTGCTTACCAGCTTGCCTTACGCACGCCCGGAAGCTCGCCTCTGCTCGCCAACTCACGGAAGCACACGCGGCACAGCCCAAACTTGCGATACACCGAGTGCGGACGGCCGCATCTCTGGCAGCGATTTTGGGTGCGCGTTGAGAACTTCGGGTCGCGCTGAGCCTTGACGATCATCGATGTCTTAGCCACAAATCCTCCTTAACGTTTGCCGAGCCACCTTTGGCATCGGCTGGGCGCCGAAACACGATGCTTCGGCGCAACCTCTCTACTATATAACTAGTCGCGCTTGAACGGGAAGTGGAATGCCTCAAGAAGTGCACGTCCCTCTTCGTCGGTGGGCGCGGAGGTCACAATTGTGATGTCCATACCGCGGGTGCGGTCGATTTTGTCGTAGTCAATCTCGGGGAAGATGAGCTGTTCGGTAACACCCATCGAGAAATTGCCACGGCCATCGAAGCTCGTGGGAGAAATACCACGGAAGTCGCGGATGCGCGGGATTGCAACAGCAATCAGGCGGTCGAGAAACTCCCACATGCGGTCGCCGCGAAGCGTTACCTTAGCGCCAATGGCCATGCCCTGACGAAGCTTAAAGGTAGCGATTGACTTGCGAGCGTGTGTTACGAGCGGCTTTTGGCCGGTGATGGTGGTGAGGTCTGCGACAGCGCCCTCGATTGCCTTGGCGTCGGTGGCTGCCTCGCCAACACCCATGTTTACCACGATCTTCTCGAAACGAGGAACTTGGTGGGGGTTTTTGTAGTCGAACTTCTTGGTGAGTTCGTCGCGGACAGTGGAGAAGTAATACTCCTTCAGACGCGGGGTGACCTTCGCAGCCTTATCCTGCTTGGCCTCTTGTGCCTGTGTCTCTTCGGTGTTTTCTGCCATCTTCGTGCTCCTTTAATCTTATGGAGGTTTTCAGTGCGGGGTTTCCGACCTCGCACCTCCCGGCTTGCGCTGGGAGCCTAGTTACGTGCTTGTGACGCGGTACTCGATTCACTTTTGCGTTTCCACAAGTGCGTTCGAGGTTCCACGTTGGTTTGGACTAAAACTCGTTGCCGCACTTCTTGCAAACGCGAACTTTGTCCTTGCCCGTACCCGAGTGACCCACGCGCGTGGGTTTGTTGCAGCTGGGGCACACCAAAGCCACATTGGAAGCATCAATTGCTGCCTCTTGGCTCACGATGCCGCCGGACTGGTTCATCTGGTTGGGACGCATTGCCTTTTTGACCATGGCAACACCCTCAACCACAACTCTGCCCTCAGCAGGATACACGCGCTTGACCTCGCCCTGGGTACCCTTATCTTTTCCAGAGAGGACCTCGACGAGGTCTCCCTTTTTCACATTCATCTTTGCCATGAGTTATCGTCCCATCTCCTACAGCGTCTCGGGTGCGAGCGAGACGATCTTCATGTACTTGCGGTCACGCAGCTCACGAGCCACAGGCCCAAAGATACGCGTGCCGACTGGGGTGCCATCCTTACCAATCAAAACGCATGCGTTTTGATCAAAGCGGATGTAGCTGCCGTCCTTACGACGGTTCTCCTTGGCGGTGCGCACTACTACACAACGGACAATCTCGCCCTTCTTGACGTTGCCATTAGGAGTTGCCTCCTGAACGGCGCCAATGAAGACATCGGCGATGCCAGCGTAGCGGCGCTTCGAGCCGCCGAGGACCTTGATGCACTTCACGCGTCGGGCGCCCGAGTTATCGGCGACGGTGAGTATGCTCTCTTGCTGAATCATCGAATCCTCCGAAAACGTTCTTGTGCGAATGCTCGCATGGGGGCGAGCTTAATCGCGTGGCCCTTACTTCGCCTTCTCTCCAACCTCAACAACACGCCAACGCTTGGTCTTTGACAGAGGGCGCGTCTCCATAACCTGAACGGTATCGCCAAGACCGGCTACACCTTCCTCGTCATGGCAGTGAAGCTTTTTGGTGCTGGTCTGCATCTTGCCGTACTTGGGGTGCGGCTTGCGGATTGAAATCGCAACGGTGCAGGTCTTCTCGCCAGAGATGGAGACGACCGTGCCGGTGCGAAGCTTGCGAAAGTTACGTGTTTCTACCTGTGTCATGGTCTTCTCCTGCACTAATTCTTCTCAGCGGTTGCCGCTGCAATCTGACGTGCGCGCATCTCGGTTTGAATGCGAGCAATGTCACGCTTAACGGTGGTCACACGCGCTGTATTGTCAAGCTGGCTCGTTGCCATCTGGAAACGGAGGTTGAACAACTCAGCACGACCACTCTCAAGCTGCTTTGCGAGCTCTTCGTCGGTGAGCTCTCTGATCTCTTCAGGCTTCATGCTTACTTATCCTCCCCGTCCTGATCTTGCCGGGTGACAATCTTGGTCTTGATCGGCAGTTTGTGCTGAGCAAGACGGAGTGCCTCACGGGCTACCTCATCAGACACGCCAGCAATCTCAAACATGATGCGGCCGGGCTTAACCACGGCAACCCACTCTTCGGGATTACCCTTACCAGAACCCATGCGGGTCTCGGCGGGCTTCTTGGTGATGGGCTTGTCGGGGAAGATGGTGATCCAGACCTTACCGCCACGCCTCATGTGACGAGTCATCGCCACACGGCAGGCCTCAATCTGGCGGTTGGTAATCCAGTGTGCCTCCTCGGCACGGATGCCATACTCACCAAAGTTAAGGGTGGTGTGGCCTTTGGCAGTGCCCTTCATGGAACCGCGCTGGACCTTGCGGTGAAGGACGCGCTTAGGTGCGAGCATTAGTTGCCCCTCCTCTCATTGCGACGGCGCGGACGAGAGGAACCCTCGAGCGCGGGATTGGGAGCGGGCTGGCCGGGGAGCTTCTCCCCGAAATAAATCCAGACCTTGACGCCACAGGCGCCCATGGTGGTGTGAGCGGTTGACTCACCGTAATCAATCTTGGCGCGAAGCGTGTGCAGGGGTACACGACCCTCGCGGTACCACTCGCGCCTGCCCATCTCGGCGCCGCCAAGACGACCCGAGCACTGAATCCTGATGCCTTGAGCACCAGACTTGCGAGCAGACTGCACGGCCTTGCGCATAGCGCGACGGAAGGCGATGCGCTGCTCGAGCTGCTCAGCGATGCTCTGTGCCACGAGGTTGGCGTCAAGCTCAGGACGCTTAATCTCGATAACATCAACGTTGACCATACCTTGGCCTACACCACAAATGGCCTCAAGCTCAGAGCGAAGGCCGTCGATTTCTGCGCCCTTCTTGCCAATGACGATGCCCGGGCGAGCGGTGTAGATGGTGATTTTTACCTTGTCTCCGGCACGCTCAATCTCGACGTGGGACAGAGCTGCGCGCTCAAGGCGCTTTGCCAAAAACTTGCGAACCTCGAGGTCATTGCCGAGGGTTTTTGCGTAGTCCTTATCGGCGTACCAGCGTGAACGCCAGTTCTCGGTGGTGCCGAGGCGGAAACCTGTTGGATGTACCTTGTGACCCATGCTTCTCCTACGCCTCCTTTCGCGGTGCGACGATAACGGTAATGTGGCTCGTGCGCTTATTGATGCGCGATGCTGAGCCCTTAGCGCGAGGACGGATGCGCTTAAGCGTGGGTCCTTCGTCGACATAAGCGGCCTTGATTACCAGATTGTCGGGACGCAGCTCGAGGTTGTTCTGAGCGTTTGCGACAGCCGAACGAACGACCTTAGAAACATCTTCTGCAACCGCGCGGTTGGAGAACTGCAAAACCTCGAGAGCCTGATCGACTGACTTGTTGCGAATCTGGTCGACAACCAGGCGTGCCTTGCGGGGGGCGACGCGCACGTACTTGGCGCAGGCGCGGGCCTCAAGTACCTTGGCTTCGGTGGTATCTGCCATTGCTCGCTACCCTCCTTAGTCTTTCTTGTGGCCACGGAAGGTACGGGTGGGTGAAAACTCGCCCAGCTTGTGTCCTACCATGGACTCGGTGATGTATACAGGGACATGGGTGCGGCCGTTGTGAACCGCAATGGTGTGACCAACCATCTCAGGGAAGATGGTGGATGCACGAGACCAGGTCTTGATGACCTCTTTTTCCTTGCCAGACTCGTTTTGCGCGGCGACACGCGCGAGGAGACGAGTCTCCACAAACGGTCCCTTTTTGAGACTTCTGCTCATGTGTTTATCTCCTACTACTCGTGTGCCTATTACTTCGTCTTACGACGACGGATGATAAGACGGTTGGATGTCTTCTTGGGATCGCGCGTCTTCTTACCCTTGGTGGGTTTGCCCCACGGAGTGACGCTCGGACGACCTGAGGTGTGGTTTTTGCCCTCGCCGCCGCCGTGCGGGTGGTCAACCGGGTTCATGACCGTACCACGGACGGTAGGACGAACGCCCTTCCAACGCTTACGACCGGCCTTGCCTACCGTAATGTTGGAGTGATCGGCATTTCCGACCTCACCAATGGTAGCGCGGCAGTCGATAAGAACACGACGCATTTCGCTTGAGGGCATACGAAGTACAGCATAGCCGCCTTCTTTACCCATCAGCTGGATTGAGGTGCCTGCAGAGCGTGCAATTGCGGCGCCCTTGCCCGGCTGAAACTCAACAGCGTGAACAAGCGTACCAACGGGAATCTCAGCCAACGGCATGCAGTTGCCCGGCTTGATGTCGATGCCCTTGGTGCCTGAGATAATGGTGTCTCCCACTTTGAGACCCTTGGGAGCCAAGATGTATGCCTTGGCACCGTCTACATAGTGAAGCAGGGCGATGCGTGCCGAGCGGTTGGGGTCATACTCGATGCTTGCGACCTTGGCCGGGACATCGTCCTTGCGGCGCTTGAAGTCAATGATGCGATAGCGACGCTTGTGGCCGCCACCCTGATGGCGCGTGGTGATGCGCCCGTTGTTGTTGCGACCGGCCTTTTTAGGCAGCGGCTCGAGAAGAGACTTCTCGGGCGTAGTGCTGGTGATCTCCGAGAAGTCGGCGATCGTCTGAAAGCGTCTGCCAGCGCTGGTCGGCTTGAGGTGCTTTACTGCCATTACTCACTTCCCTTTCACGTTCTTCCGCTTGCCGTGCCTGCTCAAGGGATGGGGTCTTGTGTTGGTGACCCCGGCAAACACGACTCCGGATTACTACCACGGCACCGAGCGTATCTATATCCTCGTTTCTCAGTGCCTTACCTTCCCGCTTGTAGGCGGGAGCCTCTCGGCCCTTTACTGCTTAACCTGCTGCTTGCGAGCCGAAAATCTCGATGGACTCGCCGTCACGAATGGTTACGATGGCCTTCTTCCAAGAGCGGGTATTGCCCATTTGATAGCGAACGCGCTTCTTCTTGGGCTTGACACTCATGGTGTTGACCTTAATCACGTGGACGTTAAAGATTTTCTCCACCGCGTCTGCAATCTCTTGCTTGGCAGCACCCTTAGCAACCTCAAAGGTGTACTTGTTCTGGCCCATCAGGTCAAAGGAGCGCTCCGAGACAATCGGACGGATGATAACGTTATAGACGGAGTTCATTATGCGAGCACCTCCTCGAACTGTTTCGCGACGGCCTCGCTCATCAGGAGGGCGCCATTGTCGATGAGAGACTCAGTGGTTGCCTCGCCAGCGCCAATAACACGAACGCGCGGGAGGTTGCGGAATGACAGATAGGTGTTAACGTCATCATCTGGAACAACAACGGTTACACGCTTGTCTGCAATCTCGAGAGCCTTGAGAAGGGCTGCTGCCTGCTTGGTAGAAGGCTTCTCAAAGCCGTAATCATTGACGACAACGAGCTCAGCGTCGCGGAGCTTGCCGGAGAGAACCGAGCGAAGAGCGAGCTTGACCTCTTTGTTGTTGGTGCGACGGGCATGGGAGCGCGGGGTGGGTCCAAAGATGACACCGCCGCCAGTCCACTGGCCTGCGCGAATGGAGCCCTGGCGAGCACGACCAGTGCCCTTTTGACGCCACGGCTTACGACCGCCACCAGAAACGTCGTGGCGATTCTTGACGGAGTGGGTGCCCTGACGACGGCTGGCCGCCTGACAAACCACTACCTGATGTACAACGGGAATGTTTGGCTCAATGCCAAACACGCTATCAGCGAGCTCTGCGGTTGAAACCGTAGCTCCCTCAGCGTTTTTGATATCGATGGTAGACATCATGTTCTCCTTGCTAGCCTAAAGGTGGGTGTGTCGTGGCCCTTAGGCCATGCGAATAGAGACGAGGGCGTTCTTACCACCAGGGACAGCACCCTTGACGAGCATGAGATTTTGCTCTTCGTCGACGCGCACGAGCTTGAGATTACGTACGGTGACGCGCTCGTTGCCCATGTGGCCGGCCATGTGCAGACCCTTGCGGACACGTGCGGGATAAGCGCACTGACCGATAGAACCCGGGCGACGCTGATTACGCGAGCCGTGGGTCATGGGGCCGCGGTGGAAGTTCCAGCGCTTGATGGTGCCCTGGAAGCCCTTGCCCTTAGAAGTACCAGTAACATCAACGTGCTCGACCTCGGCAAAATCTGCCACGGTTACTTGGTCGCCCACCTTGTGCTCTTCTGCATTGTCAACGCGAACCTCGCGCAGATAGCGCATGGGCTCAACACCAGCGGCCTTGAAGTGGCCAGCCATGGGCTTGTTGACATGTTTGGGCTTGATGTCTCCAAAGCCAATCTGAACGGCGTTGTAGCCGTCAGTTGCCTCTGTTTTTACCTGCGAGACGGTGCAGGGGCCTGCCTGGATGACGGTGACGGGAACGACGTTGTCCTCCTCGTCAAAGATTTGTGTCATCCCGATCTTACGGCCGAGAATCGTGCTTACCATTCCTATTCCTAACCTTCGGCGGTCATGGGACTTTCACGTGCTCAGGCGACCCTTTCGCCTTCCCCCAGCGGACCGCGTCCTGTGTGGTACTGCGTACTTGAGGTGGTGTACTGAAGCTGGCGTTTCGGTGTCGGCGCCTGGTGGCTGGCGGTCGAAATACGATGCCGGTGCCGGGTGGCGGGCGGTCGAAATACGATGCCGGTGCCTGGTGGCGGGCGGTCGAAATTCGGTGCCGAGACACAGTACTCCCCCAAATGTGCAGCTTTTTGAGTTTACACTGTCCCGCGCGTCTCCACAATCTTTTCTTACTTCTTTTTTGAAGCGTGCGTGTTGGTGGGAGATGGAGATGAGGCAACAGATGCGGGAAACGCGGTAGGTTTGGGGTCTTTGGATGGGTGTCGGGTTTTGTGTGCGTCCGAGACTCAGGAGTGGAAGAGGGTGTGTACCGGCGGGTATGCAGAGTCGGGCGGGTGTCTCGGGATTTACTCGGAAGTTCGTGAGAGTGTATACCGATGGGTATGCGAGGTTGGGCGAACTCCTCGGCATAATAGAGGGAGTATACCGGTGGGTATACAGAGTCTCAGGTCGTGAGGATGATTTTCACTGACCTGCAGTTTTGTTAGTCACTCGGGTATTCCTGATGCGACTCTGTATGTCGGTGGGTATACAGAATCGGACAGGTGTCTCGGTAGTAAAAGAGGGAGTATACCGATGGGTATGCAGAGTCGGACGGGTGTCTCGGTATACAAGATTAAGAGAACGGTGTTAGTGATGGCTGCACACAAATTAAACATGAGCGGCAACCACCCTCAACGGAACTAAGATGAAGCACAAATCGGTGGATTTTGGTCTCTTTTGTTAGATTCACCACCAAACCCAACAAAAAATGACTCTGTCTTTTCTGAGTTTGTTAGATTCGACCCAAAGCCTAACAAAACTGCAGTTCAGCACACATAAATTCTAAATACAAACCCGTATTGCTTATGGTATCTCATAACTGTTGCTTTCAAGCTTCGCGTTCTGCGGACTCCAGAAGGAAGGATTGCTGTGCCAGTCATCATCAGTCACCAGTCGGCGCTTGAGTATCTTCGAGCTGTTCCTCCACCTTTCTTTGGAGCACAGCGTCTTCAGACAAATTACGACCTTGCTCATGAATCAACCACGCGGTCAGATTTGCGTCACTTTCGGCCTGCAGACGTTGGTCTCTCTTTGCCTCAGACCCATGTCCTTATGCATGCGTACTCTCAACGAGGAAGGGATCCGCAGTATAGCTATCACGTGTGTCAGGCGACGGACTTGGCGCCGGGCTCTATATTGCGTATTGGTGACAATGTTTATTCATGTGGTCCTGAGTTTGCTTTCTACCAGTTGTCGCAAAAATTATCGCAGCTCCAGGCAGTCGTGCTTGCCTGTGAGCTTTGTGCTAAGTACTCTCATTTTGCAAAGCCGGTATCGGGTTTTTATCAGCGACCTCCTCTGACGTCGGTTGCCCAAATGCAGCAGTTTTTGGACAAGCATCCAAGTCTTATGTTTCAGAAGAAGGCTCGAGCGGCACTTTCCTACGCACTCGATAATTCCGAATCCCCTATGGAAACGGTGATGGCTTTGTTTTTGAGTCTTCCGCGGGTGATTGGTGGTTTTAACTGTTTGCCTCCGAATCTTAATTATGAGGTGCCCCTTGATGAGGCGGGTCGACGAATGATTCAAAAAACGCATTGTCGTGTTGATTTGGCGTGGCCAGAGCTCAAGATTGGGCTGGAGTATGACGGTAAGGAATACCACGGCGATGCTGTGGGAGATCGCAGGCGTCGAGAAGCCCTGCTTCACTTAGGGTGGCAAATCTTTACTGTTTCGTTTGATGATATTAGTAGTATCTATCGTTTGGAACGATCAGTTTTGCAGCCTCTAGCAGACAAGCTTCCTCGCAGAAACCCACCGACAAGATCTCGGGGAGGACTGGATGAGGCGGTAAGCGACAAGGAAGAAAGGTTGCGTCGCGAACATCTGTTGAACACCCTTTTGGCTGAAACCCGATTTGGATGGGGGCTTACTGCGGCTTTTTTCCCTTTTACAAATTCAAATCAGAAGATTCGTTTGTGTTTGAAGTGAGATGTTGGTAGCTAAGACGGCTTGGATTCGCGTTTGGTGCGGGGATTGCGGGTGGTGCGACGGCTGGCTGGTGCGACGGTCGGCTGATGCGGGGACTCAGGTGTTCGTGAGGGTGTATACCGATGGGTATAAAGGGTCTCTGGTCCCTCATGAGGATGATTATCACTGACCTGCAGTTTTGTTATTCCCTCAGGTTTTCCTGATGCGACTCTGTATACCGGTGGGTATACAGAGTCTCCGGTCACTCAAAGGGATGATTGTCTCTGACCTGCAGTTTTGGTCTTCCCTCAGGTTTTCCTGATGCGACTCGGTATACCGGTGGG
>JAFUCQ010000039.1 GCA_017459605.1 Atopobiaceae bacterium | reverse complement strand
TTTTTTGACAAGGGTTGCTACACAATCGACGGAGTGATTGATTCCTCAACCCCTGCTACATACTCCATCATGATTAAGGCGGCCGACAAACATGGAAATGTGGAATCAAAAGAACTACTCGTGACCGTGAAGGAGATTGTTCAACCTAAAGAGGAGACTCCCACGCCAGAAGCAGCCCCAGTTCAAGAGTCAGCTGCCGTTGTTGAAGCTGCGGCGCAAGCTCCAGCAGAGCCGGCGCCAGCGGAACCCACCTCAGCCCCTACACCTGAACCCGAGCCCACACCAGCCCCTGTCCCTGTAGCAGAACCCGTTCCTGAGTTTCATAGCTATGTGCTTAACAACAACACCATGAAGTTTCATGTACCGTCATGCAGAGATATTAGCAAGATGAATCCGGACAACCGTCAGGATATTGAGACAACTCGGGATGATCTTATTGCGCAAGGCTATTCTCCTTGTGGACATTGTCATCCGTAACTGGAAGTGTTTGAGAGTGAATACTCGTTTGACAATTAACAGCCAGAGCAACAATGATTGGTGGTCAGGAAAACTCTTCCCCATAACTGCAGTTATTCTACTGGTGGTACTGCTCTCTAGCTGCAAATACCAGCCCGACGTGATAGGTGTTCTCAAGGAGCTTGAGGCAGTCGAGAGTACGAGTGCTTCTTCTGCGGATAATTCAACCGAAATCGTGGTATTGACTGACGACTCTCTCAACAACTCTCTTTCGTTAGAGGCATTTCCTCCATATTCTGGTGAAGCATCTGTTGAGGTTAACGGTGGTGAGCCAAGCTTCTCGCCCGACGATTTACAGCGAGAGTCATTTGAGACGTATAGCGCTCTAGATTCGTTGGGAAGATGCGGTCCTGCTTACGCACTTATAGGACCAGAAACCATGCCGCACACCAAACGAGAAAGCATTGGCATGATAAAGCCAAGTGGTTGGCAGATTGCTCAGTATGACTGGATCGATGGTCGCTATCTCTACAATAGATGTCACCTCATTGCGTTTTCACTCGCTGGCGAGAACGACAACGAACTCAATCTCATAACAGGGACACGTACCATGAACGCTGTTGGAATGCTGAACTATGAAGAACAGGTAGCTAATTACGTGCGTGAAACCAACAATCACGTTTTATACCGTGTCACACCCATGTTTGAAGGCGACAACCTTATAGCATCTGGCGTTCTTATGGAAGCTGAGTCTGTCGAAGATGCTGGTAAGGGTATTTGTTTTTGCGTTTGGTGCTATAACGTCGAACCGGGTGTCGTTATTGATTATGCAACGGGAAATAACATGATAGGAAACCCTAAGATACAAACGTATGACGATGGTGCGGAAGACCATGAACATGATAGGGTGGACGTTGAGTTAAGCGTGGAGAATTTAGCGGATGAGCAAAATCAAGAGGTTGTTCAGAGTTATGTTTTGAATACCAACAGTCACAAGTTTCATTACCCGGACTGCCCATCTGTAAATGACATCCTCGAGAAGAACAAGTCACTGGTAGATTCGAAACGCTCAAGTTTGATTGATGAGGGGTTCGACCCGTGCGGGTACTGCAATCCTTGATGGTGGGAACTTTGTGTTATATGCGTGTATGAGCGGTGCGAAGAATCGCTGACCGAGGCCTAAAAACCTTTCTGCCTTCACCCTTTACACGGAAGCATACACATTTTGACCGTTACCCATGTTTTTAAATCAGCAGTGCGAATAGTGGGTAAAATGTGTATGACTGGTCTTGAGAAAGCCGCAAAACCACAGCGTTTTGATACCAAGCTCAACGGGCACCAAAACCTGCAGATGCTGTATGACCAAGCCCTTCAGGCACTCACCAACGGCTACTCTTTGACCTATTGCTCTGCAGCCAAATAACACTTCGAGTGGTGAAAGGCACGCCATGACACAGGACACACGTGATACGCAGCTTATTCCTCAGCAACAAGAAGCGCTTGCAGTCTCGGTCGTTGATACGGTGCTCCCGCCTGAGGATACAACAAAACGTCGTATTGCCGCCGTCGTTGCAATCGTAATCGCGGTGGTCTCACTAGTATTTCTCGGCGCAGTTCTGTCGAACCCAGAAACCTACGCGCACGTCCTCGCCTCGCTCGATGAGAAAAAGTCGACAGTCATGAACCTTGTTGCTGGATCCACTACAACGTCTGCTGCTATTACTTTGCTTCCGGGAGACGTGGGAACGCCCATTGCCGAGAAACTCCTCGACTTAGGCGGCAATTTTGCCATCGTGATTGGCGCCATCTATCTCGAAAAATACCTGCTCACCATCCTTGGCTTTGTAGCATTTAGGGTGCTTGTTCCCATTGCTTGTGTCCTCTTTGCGCTGAGCATGGCATGCACAAACAGACTCTGGCTGGGTCGTTTGATGAGACGAGTTGGTGGCAGACTTGCCCTTTTTGGGGTGCTCATCTTTTTGGTGATCCCCGTGAGCGTTTGGGCAACCGATGCCATCGATACGACCTACGAAGCTTCCATGGCAGCCACCCTCGCACAAGCAGAACAAACCGCTAACCAAGCTGAAGCTCAAGCACAATCCATGCAAGATAGTGACGAGGCAAACTCAGAGCAAAACTCAGGTATTCTCAGCTTTATCCAAGGCATCCCCGAGACAATCGCAACAACAGCGCAAGGTGTTTCGAAAGACGCCCAAGACACCCTTAATCGATTCATCGAAACCTTTGCCGTCATGATTGTGACCTCATGCGTGATTCCCATTGTGGTATTGCTGCTGTTCATTTTGCTTGCAAAAACGATACTGGGCATTCGCTTTGATTTTGATGCAATGCGACTCTTAAATGCTCGCACATTTATCAAACGTCGTTGATAGCCCAGCTCGAGCACTGCAGGCATCTCAGGCGTGCGAATAGCTCAATCGTCGATACGAGCGACAGCTATGATAAGACAACGTTGAGGCTGCAAACCGGCCAACTTGCCACTATACTAACTATACTCATCACAACCAAAAGCAGCACGCTCATGCATTGCAGCTGATAACAAACACCGAGAGGGAGGGGACACAATGGCTGGCAGACTTTACGGACGCAACCTGCTCACTCTTTTGGATTTCACATCCGAGGAGATTACCTATCTCATCGATTTGGCAGCCGAGCTCAAAGAGCTCAAACAGCAAGGTGTGCCTCACCGTCGTTGCGAAGGCAAAAACGTTGTGCTCATCTTCGAGAAAACCTCAACGCGTACGCGCTGCTCCTTTGAGGTAGGAGCGCTCGATTTGGGTATGGGTGTAACCTATCTCGATCCTGCGGCCTCTCAGCTAGGCAAAAAGGAGTCAATTGCAGATACCGCACGTGTGCTCGGTCGCATGTATGACGGCATTGAGTATCGAGGCTTCGGACAAGAGCGTGTCGAGACGCTGGCACAATACGCTGGAGTTCCCGTATGGAATGGACTGACCGATGAGTTTCATCCCACACAAATGCTGGCAGACATGCTTACCATTCGCGAACATTTTGGTAGCCTCGACAACGTAAAACTCACCTTTATGGGCGATGCTCGCAACAACGTTGCTAACTCCCTCATGGTGTCTTGCGCCAAGTTAGGTCTTGACTACTGTGCCTGTGCTCCAGAAGAGCTGATGCCAGAAGCGGCTCTCGTTGAGCGCTGCCGCGAGGTTGCATCTCAAACCGGCTCACACATTGAGCTTTGCTCTGACCCTGAGCAAGGGGTGGCAGATGCGCGCGTGGTTTATACCGACATTTGGGTGTCGATGGGCGAGCCTGCTGAGCTTTGGGAGAAGCGGATCGCACTGCTCGAACCCTACCGTGTAACAAGTGAGCTTCTCGACAAGGCAGCTCCCGATGCCATATTCCTTCACTGCCTTCCAAGCTTCCACGACACACAGACAGACGTCGGAGCAGAGATTTACGAGCGTTTTGGCATCAGCGAGATGGAAGTCACCGACGAGCTCTTTGAATCAGAGCGCTCGCTTGTGTTTGATCAGGCAGAAAACCGCATGCACACCATTAAAGCTGTAATGTGTGCCACACTCGAGGCATAAATCTGCAGCTCTTGTAAGGCGTGGTGTATCGGAGCAGCGTGAAGCAACACAAACGTACATCAGCTCTCAAGCGAGTTGCGCAGGGAGTCCTTGGACTTCTTGTGACAGCAACGCTACTCACGGGGCCTCTTGCTCACAATCCGTCGGGCATGGCTGGCTTTTTTGATGACTGGAAACCAGAAGATCTCCTGCGCATTTTCTCAGATGGTGCCGAGAAACCCGCCGATGAGAGTGTGGGCGGTCTTGCCTATAGCCTGCTTGACGAAGACGCTCAGCGAACCTATCTCGAGATGTACACGGGAATCTCAACAATGAAAGACGAGTTTTCCGTCCACGACAAAACGGGAGAGCTCATAGAGCTGGCTTTGTATGCGCTGCTTCGAGACCATCCGGAGCTGTGGTGGCATGATGGTATTTCTACCTACCAGCAGGCACGAGCAACAACGCAGCTCATCAAACCTACCTACAACGCGACTCTCGAAGAGCAACCACTGATTGAAGCCGCCATCGATGCTGCTTATGAAGAGTACCTTGCGCGTTTGCCAGAAGTTGCCGGAGATTATGACAAGCTCAAGGCTGCCTATGAATACGTGATTGAGAGCTCAGACTACGTTCTTGGTGCCCCCAACAACCAAAACGTGCAAAGCGTGTTCGTGGGACATCAGTCGGTGTGCGCGGGGTATTCAAAAGCTGTGCAATACCTTCTACATCGCTCAGGGGTGTGGTGCGCCTATATTGAAGGAATCATTCCGGATGGATACGGCGCGTTTGAGGGAGAAGAGCGCCACTCGTGGAATCTGATTCGCATAGATGGCAACT